>NZ_JBFBCE010000076.1:0-45727 GCF_040689595.1 Streptosporangium sp. NPDC051023
TTTTGACTTTGTTTTTTGGGTTGGGGGGGGGGGGGGGGGCGGGGGGGGGGCCCCCCCCCCCCCCCACACCCGTTCACGCCCCGGTGTCCGGAAGGGCCGGGCCGACCGGGCCGCTACCCGCGCCCGTGCCCCGCAGCGCCGCCGCCAGCTCGGCCAGGTCCTCGGGGGTGAGGCTGAGCGATCCGGCCGGCAGCCAGCCGTCCACCTGCTCCGGGGTGCGGGCGCCGACGATCGCCGCCGTCACCCCCGGCCACGCCGTCGTCCAGGCCACCGCGACCGCGCCGACCGGCACCCCGTGGCGTTCGGCGACCGGCCGCAGCGCCTCCTGGAGCGCCAGGTTGCGGGACAGGGCGGGCTCCTGGAACTCGGCCTCGCGGGAGCGCCAGTCGTCGGACGGCAGGGCGGCGGCCCGGTCCTCGGTGAACGTGCCGGACAACAGGCCGGCCGCCATCGGGCTGTAGACGATCACCCCCGTGCCGTGCTCGGCGCACCACGGGATCACGTCGGCCGCCGCGTCCCGATGGATCAGCGACAGCGGCGGCTGGAGGGTGGCGACGGGGCCGACCGCCGCGCACCGGTCCAGCAGGTCGACATCGAAGTTGGACACCCCGGCGTGCCGGACCTTGCCCTCCTTCACCAGCTCCAGCACGGTGCCCCAGGACTCCTCGATGGGCGGGCCCGCCGGGTCAGGGGCGTGGATCTGGTACAGGTCGACGTGATCGACGCCCAGGCGGCGCAGCGAGGCGTCGCACTCGCGCCGGATCGACTCCGGCGTGAGGTTGTTGCTCTCCACACCGTTCTCGTCCCAGACCAGGCCGCACTTGGTGAACAACAGCGGCCGCTCTGCGGGCGGCAGTGTGGCCACGGCGCGGCCGACGACCTCCTCTGAGTGCCCGAAGCCGTACACCGCCGCCGTGTCGATCCAGTTCACGCCGCCGGCGACGGCGCGGTGGATGGCGGCGATCGAGTCCTCGTCGGACTGCGTGCCCCAGCCCATCAGCCCCGGGCCGCCGGTGACCCAGCTTCCGAAGCCAACCGAGCTGATACGCAGCCCGGTACGGCCGAGCTCGCGGAATTCGTTGACGGACATCAGTGCTACCTCCGGTAGGGGCGCGTCGCGTCCGGGTCGACGACCGGCAGCACGAGGCGGGAGAGATGGGGGCCGGCGTGGTGGATGTTCTGCAGCGCGCTGACCATCTCGGCGGACGTGCCGGGCTGCTCGCCGGTGTTGGGATTGCGGTCGAAGTGCGGGAAGTTGCTGCTGGAGATCTCCACCCGGATGCGGTGCCCCGGCTGGAACACGTTGCTGGTCGCGCCGAGGTCGAGGCGGTACTCCACCACCTCTCCCGGGGTGACCGGCAGCGGCCCGGACTCGGGGTCGCGGTGGCTGGCGCGCAGGATGCCGTCGGTGATGTTGCGGGCGTAGCCGCACGGGCCGACGTCGACCAGCTTGGCGGTCCAGTCGGTGTCCGGCGCGGAGGTGCTGGCGTGCAGCACCGCGGTGACCGGGCCCGTGACGTCCAGCGGCTCGGTGAGCGGCTCGCTGGTGTAGACGAGGACGTCCGTGCGCTCCTCGATCGGGCGCTGGTCGTACACGCCACCCTTGGTGTGCACCGGGCTGCAGCACAACGCGCCGCCCAGGGTGGGGACCGGGTTGCGCGGGTTGTACACGTAGCTGTCCGGCGGCTGGTCGCCGGGGGTGTCCCTGGACAGGCGCCCGTCGCCGTGCAGCGTGTTGGCCCGGCCGCCGCTGTGCAGGTACCAGTCCTGGTAGTCGGTGCCGGGCAGCGGCCACGAGTCGGCGACCCGCCACTGGCCCGCCCCCATGGCGTACAGCAGCACCGGCGGGTCCTCCCCGGCCGCATCACCGCCGTCGCGCAGCCACCGGTCGAACCAGCGCAGTTGCAGGCCGTCGGCGTCGAGGGCGCCCCCGGTCGAGCGCCCGCCGAAGTTCCACGAGCCGACCGGGTTGCCGCTGAACAGGCCCTCGTGCGGCCACGGCCCGACGAGCAGCCGCTGCCGGTCACGCACCCCCTGGGGACCCCTGGCGCGCATGCCGGCGAAGTTCTCCAGGGTGCCGCCGAGGAACGTGTCGTACCAGCCGCCCAGGTTGAACGCGGCGACGGTGATCTCCGGGTAGGCGCGGGAGACGTCCAGCCGCTCCCAGAACTCGTCATAGCGGGGGTGCTGCAGCCACTCCCGGTAGTACGGCGCGACGCCGTCCAGGTACGGGTGCCGGTCCAGGGGCAGCACCAGCGCGGTGTCGGGCAGGCCGTCGGAGGCGTCGGTCAGCGCCTCGCGCACCTCGGCGGAGACCGACGGGTCGCGGGCGGCGTTGTGCGCGGCGAGCGACAGCGTCCAGCCCAAGCTGAAGCTGAGCTGGAACGCTCCGCCCCGGTACACCCAGCCGTGGTGGTAGCTGGACGCGGTGACGTTCGGGGCGATCGCCTTCAGCGCCGGGTGCCCGGACATGGCGGCCTGCCACTGGGTCACCCCGTCGTACGAGCCGCCGAACATGCCGACGTTGCCGTCACACCACGGCTGGGACGCGATCCAGTCGATCGAGTCGTACCCGTCCTCTCGTTCGTGGACGAACGGCGTGAACCGGCCTCCGGAGGCGCCTCGTCCGCGGGTGTCCTGCATCACGACGGCGAAGCCGCTGGACGCGGCGCGCAACGCGAACGTGCCGTACATGCCGAGGCCGGTGCGGTCGTAGGGCGTGCGGAACACCAGGGTCGGGCAGCGCTGCCCGACCGGGCGATACACATCGGCGCGCAGGACGGTGCCGTCCCGCATGGGAATGGCGACCATCCGGTCGACCGTGAGCGACTCAATCATTCTTACCCAGCCAGTGGTCGAGGACGTTGCGGGTGATCTTGGACACCCCGTTGTCGTAGCCGTGGGCGGACAGCCCACCGCTGAAGGAGATCGAGCCCGTTGCGAACACCGACCCGCCGCCGCGGGTGCGGAAGTACACGAGGTCGGAGCGCACGTCGGGATCCTCGGAGGCGCCGTGTCCCGGGTGCGTGCCGGTCAGTTCCTCGACGGCGAACTGGTAGCCGTCGAGGAGCCCCTCCGAGGTGGCCAGCACGATCGCGTCCGGCGGGCTGCCCAGCGCGGGATCGTAGCGGTCGATCTCACCGCCCGCCGCGCCCCCGCCGTCCAGGCCCGCGTCGCCGAACACCTCGGGCACGCCGTCCAGCAGGGACTTCAGCGAGTCGGGGACGGTGTCGGGGCCGATCCGGTACCGGCCGGACGGGCCGCCGCCCTGAGCGCTGAAGCCCACCCCGAACACCTTCTGCGGGGGGCGGCTGCGGTTCGCCCACAGGCCGCCGCGCTCGCCCGTGGTGGCGTGGTGGTGCTCGCCGGGACGAGCCTGCCAGCTGCGGGTGCCGTTCTCGCCGCGGCGCAACTCCATCACGTGCGGCAACTCGGGGTGGAAGGAGACCACCCAGTAGTAGCCGTTGCCGCCCAGGTAGGCGAAGTTGCCGCCGCCGTCCACGTACGACTCGATGGCGTCGATCATCTGCTCGGAGGCGTACTCCGGGTGACTCCCGCTGAGCACCCCGCGGTAGCGGCGCAGCAGGTCGGCGCCCTCGGCGTGCAGGTCGTGGTCGGTGATGACGTCGAAGGAGTAGTCCAGTTCGGTGAGCCAGTCCAGGATGTACAGGTCCGACGCCAGCATGAACGGCGAGAGGTGGATCCGGAAGCCCGGCGCCAGGGTGAGGATCGGGCGGCGCCAGGAGATGTAGCTCACGCCGCTGCCGTCGGTGTGCTTGGCGTACGCGGAGTGTCCCAGGTCGTAGCGGTGCTCCAGGAACACCGTGCCCGGCGGGACGACCGACACGTGGCCGAGGCCGCGCTCGTTGGAGTAGGCCAGGTAGGTGGCGGTGGGCAGGAGCAGCGCGAGCTTGCCGGTGGCACCTCCCGCGGGCGCGCGCACCACGAACGGGACGGCCTGCTCGCACGAGCCGTCGCCCGCGACGACCCGCAGGGCGTACACGCCGCTCGGCAGGTCGTCCGGCACGGTGAACTCGTGGCTGGGCGCCCAGTCGGCGTCGGCGAGCGCGTCGTCGTGGAAGTGAATCGCGGCGTACCCGCGTGGATCGGCGGCGTAGTGCTCGATCCGGCCGGTGAAGTGGCGCCCGGTCACGCCGCGTACCGGCAGGTTCACCAGCCGGCCGTCCAGGCCGGGGCGGCCGGCGCATGGCACAACCAGCGACGCCGCGGTCTCCCCGGGCTCGAACGACCAGCGCATCGGGGCGTCGTGGTCGTCCGACGCCGCGACCAGCAGCCCGGCCAGGGGCAGCGGGTACGGCCAGACGCCTGGCCGTTCGATCTTGCCGTTGTAGTGGCCGTCCTCCGGAGTGCGCGCCGCGAACAGCAGGTCCCCGTGCTCGGCCGGGGCGAACGCGCCCTCGACGTGCCGTTCGGTCACCTGGGGCCGGTCGTCCACCACGATCGGGCTCACCCGGCTGTTCACACTGGTCACCAGCGGCCGGGCCACCAGCGTGGCACGCCCGGTTGCGGGGTCGTAGGAGGCGGCGACGCCGTACCAGCGGTGGGGGTCGAGCGGGGCGTCGGCGTGGACCGCGCTCTCGCGGGCGCCGTCGCCGAGCCAGAGGGTCAGCCGCCCCGTCTCGTCCAGGCCGAGCGCGTACCCGCGCGGCCCCTGCTCCCAGCGGGCCAGCACGACCTGCGGCCGTCCTGTCACGTGGGTCGGGTAGATGTACGCGGCGACGGCGAAGCCGTCCGCGCCTGCGGTCGCGCCGTGGGGGTCGCGGACGGCGATGTGCGAGCCGAGCCGGATGCGCTGGGTGTGACCGGCGTACCGGCCGTGCCAGGCATCCGCGACCTGCTCGATGCGGACGCCCGGGCTGTCCGGGTTGTCGTCGGAGTGCCGCAGCCGGATCAGTTCCGTGGTGTACTCGGCGACCTGCTCGGCACTGACCATGAACGTGATCCGCTCACCGGGGGCGGCGCTCACCCGGTCCGCGTAACCGAGCAGGACCGGCCCCTCCTGCCGTAGCTCCGGCCCGTCGATCGCGTCCGCGGACGGCTCGCCCCACCCGAACACGTCGAACAGCTCGCGTCGCAGAGCCGCCTCGCGCGCCTGGTCAAGGCTGGCGAACTCCCGCCGGTCGGCGAGCCGGTAGGTCTCGCCGCGCCGCGCCGGAGGACGGACCAGCCGCCAGAGTTCGCGTGGGGTCTGCTCGTAGACGGACAGGCGCTCGGCCGCCGGGCGCTGGCCGAGGAAGCGCGCCACGAGGCTCAACGGTTCCTGGTGCACCGCTTGTGGATCGTGGATCCATGCGGTCACCAGGTCATCGGTGATCAACGAACGGAGCTGCTCGACGCGGCGTTCGGCCAATCGCGCCCGAATGGCCACAACTGAGGATTCCATGACTCGACGCTAGGCAACCGGTCGCGGCACGGGTAGCTCGTCAGGTCGGAGGCAGTGTCACTGAACGGAGGTAATCCGCCGCCCCGGCGCGCCGGCGGAACTCTCCCGGGCTCGTCCCGGTCTCGCGCTTGAAGAACCGGCCGAAGTACGACGGGTTGTCGAACAGCAGCCGCTGGGAGACCTGGGCGACGGTCAGGTCGGTGTGCCTGAGCAGCCGCTTGGCCTCGACGGTCAGCGCAGCGCGGATGATCTCCGCGGGACGCTTGCCCGTGGTGCGTTTCACCACGTCCGCCAGGTACTTCGGGGTGACTCCGATCCGGCTGGCGTAGCCGCTGACGCTCTGCTCGTACGGCAGTTCCTCGCTCACCAGCCGCAGGTAGCGGCGGGCCAGCGCGGTACCGCTGTCCTCCTCAACGGTCCGGACGTCCGCGCCCCGGCTCAGCCTGCGCATCTCCACCAGCAGGACGTGCAGGTACGCCTGGAGCACCGAGACGTCCGCGCCGCTGGGGCGCCGGTACTCCCTGGCCAGCGCGACCAGCAGCTCGGTGATCGGCTTGACCTCCTCGGCGGCCAGGTGCAGGGCGTGCCCGGTGCCCAGCGGGTCGAGCGCCAGCGACTGGCGCGGCGAAACGCGGTCGCCGTACTGGGGGACCAGGAACTCCTCGACGAACGTGACGATGTACCCCTCCAGCGGGGCGTGGCCCTCCCAGAACTGCACCTGGCCGGGGGCGACGAAGTACATCGTCATTGGGGCCACCTGGTACGGCACGAAGTCGATCACGTGGGTGCCCGAGCCGCGGGTCACGCACACCAGCTCGTAGAACTCGTGCCGGTGCGGGTAGGGGGCGTACGACCAGGGCGCCAGGTCGGCGAACGACCCGATGGCGAAGCCGGGCGCGCCCTCGCCGATGAGCGGGTCGTCGAATCTGTGGGTCGGGAACGAGACGGGGGCGAGCGGGACGGACGACACAGATGGCACGGCGGCTCCCAATGTCACTGGCGCGAACCTTCGATGCGCGCGTCTCCCGGCGACGCCGTGGAGGGGGTGAGGCCCGGGTTCGCCGCCAGCAGGGTGCGGGTGTAGTCGTGCTGCGGGTCGGCGGCGATGGTCTCCGGGGTGGCCACCTCGATCAGCCGGCCGTCCTTCATCACGCCGACCCGGTCGGCGACCGAGAGGATCAGGCTCAGGTTGTGGGTGATGAACAGGTAGCTCAGGTTGTGTTCGCGGCGCAGGTCCAGCAGCAGGTTCATCACCTGCCCCTGCACCGACACGTCGAGTGCGGAGGTGGGCTCGTCGGCCACGATCAGCCGGGGCTCCGGGGCGATGGCGCGCGCGATGGCGACCCGCTGGCGCTGCCCGCCGGAGATCTGCGCCGGGAGCCTGTCGATGATCGTCTTCGGCAGGCCCACCTCGTCGATCAGGCGTTCCACCCGGCGGCGCAGGTCCGCGCCACGCAGGTCGGTCAGCTCGCGCAGCGGCTCGGCGATGATCCGGCCCACGGTGTGACGCGGGTCCAGGGAGCTCTGCGGGTCCTGGAAGACCAGCTGCACGGTACGGCGGAACGCGCGGACGTCACCCTCAAGACCGCGCGGGGTGTGCCGCTGGCCGTCCACGGTGACCGTCCCCTCGGTGGGGTGATCGAGCGCCGCGACGAGCTGCCCGAGCGTCGTCTTGCCGCTGCCGGACTCGCCGACCAGCCCGAAGAACTCTCCCGGCCGGATGGTCAGGCTCACCCCGTCCACCGCGGCCATGCGCTCGCGGCGACGCAGCCTCAGCAGGCCGTCGGCGCGCCCGCTGCGGGTGACGAAGTCCCGGCGCACGCTGTCGATCACGAGGAGCGGCTCCTCCCGCGCCGCGTCGGCCGTCGCCGGCGTGACCGCCGGGGCGGGCGAGGACAAGATGACCGGGCCCGCGCCGGGGTTCCAGCAGGCGACTTCGGCCTGCCGGTTCTCCTCGGCCGGATCGGACCGTTCCACCCGCTCGGTCCGTTCCGCCGGGGCGGTGACGAGGGCCAGCGGCGGCTCCTCGGTGTGGCAGCGGTCCCCGGCGTGCGTGCACCGCGGGGCGAACCGGCAGCCGGAGAACCGGGCGGCCGCCTCGGGAACCGAGCCGACGATGGACGGCATGCTCTCCGTGTGGCGTACCCCCACCTGCGGCACGCACTCGACCAGGGCTCGCGTGTAGCGGTGCCGGGGCGAGCCGAGCACCTCGGCCGCGGGCCCGACCTCCACCAGACGGCCCGCGTACATCACCGCGATCCGGTCGGCGATCTCCGCCGCCACGCCCATGTCGTGGGTGATGAACACGCACGCCATCTGGTGTTCCCGCTGCACGGTGCGAAACAGCCGCAGGATCTCGGCCTGGGTGGTCACGTCCAGCGCGGTCGTGGGCTCGTCGGCCAGCAGGAGATCGGGACTGGACATCAGCGCCATGGCGATCATCACCCGCTGCTGCATCCCGCCGGAGAGCTGGTGCGGGTACAGGTTCGCCACCCGCTCCGGGTCGGCGAATCCCACCTCCCGTAGCAGCTCCAGCGCCCGGGCCTGGCCTTGCGCGCGGAGGTCGCCACGGCGCGGCGCGGCGCCGGCCGGCCAGTACGCCTCGCCGAGCTGCGCGCCGATCCGCTGTGCCGGGTTGAGCGAGTCGAGCGCCTCCTGGAAGACCATGCCGATCCGCCGGCCGCGGAAGGAACGCATCTGCGCCGGGCTCAGGGAGGTGAGATCGACGTCGTCGAGCCGGACCGTGCCGGTGGTACGCACCGGGGCGGCGAACTCCAGCAGACGGATGATGGACAGCACGGTGACGGTCTTGCCGCTGCCGGACTCGCCGACGACGCACAGGGTCTGTCCGGAATCGAGGCTGAGCGTGAGCTCGTGGACCAGGTCGGTGGTCGTCTCGTCGGTGAGCACTCCGACAGAGAGGCGGTCTATCTCCAATAGTGACATGGGTGTCATCCTTTCCGTCGGCCAGCGTGACCTCGGGTCCGGTGATTCTGCACCTCAAAGTCCTCGGTTAACAAGGCTGTTCGCACAGTGTGCCGATCTCGGGCCGCGTCTGTCCACAGTCACGGGCGGAGGCGGGGTGAGTTCGCATCAGTGACAGAAAAGCCGACACCGACGCCTATCCCGGACGCGCAGGGCAGGTTACGTTCTCGGCCACCGACCCGCGGAAATAGGTGCGAGGAGCTGCAATGGATAGCACCCGACAACGTCGTAAGCCCAAGATCGTCGCCCTTGTCGCACTAGGGCTTCTGCTCTCGGCTTGTGGCACCGCCACAAAGTCCTCGTCAACCCCGGCAGCTTCGGCCGCCCAGAACAACGCAGGTCAGAGCGACGCAGGTCAGCCCGTACGGGGGGGCAACCTGACCGTTCGCCTCGCCCAGGACCCGGGCTCGCTGGACACGGTGCAGAACAGCAACGCCGGGACCAGCTACCTCGGCCATGAGATCTTCCAGTCGCTGGTCGCCATCGACGCCAACTACCAGCCACAGCCCGTACTGGCGGAATCATACAAGAAGGGCGACGACGGGCTGACCTACACCTTCACTCTGCGCAAAGGCGTCGTGTTCTCCGACGGCTCGCCGCTGACGGCGGCCGACGTGGTGGCCTCGATGCGTTACTGGGTGGAGAAGGGCAGCTACGCCGGCTCCCTCAAGCCGGTGCTCAAGGACATCACCGCCTCCGACGAGGGCACCGTGGTGTTCACCCTCAAGGCGCCGTTCAACCTCGTCGCGCTCATGGCGGCCAGCCACGGCAGCGGTATCCGCAAGGCGTCCGACGTGGCCGCCGCCGGTGCGACCGGGATCCCCCAGGATCACGCGATCGGCACCGGGCCGTACAAGCTGAAGTCCTGGACCGCAGGACAGGAGATCGTGCTGGAGCGTAACGACAAGTACCAGCCGCCGTCCGGCACATCCAGCGGGTACGCCGGGGCCAAGGGCGCCTACCTGGACACCATCACCTACAAGGTGGTCGCCGACCGCGACGCCGCGTTCAACGGCCTGCAGACCGGGCTGTTCGACGTCGCCGAGCCGTCGTACGACCAGTACGACCAGATCAAGCAGAACCCCAACCTCAAGGTGGGCGTCGAGGGCGCCGCGAACATCCAGTACGTCGCGCTCAACCACAACTCCGGCTCGATCTTCTCCAAGCAGGAGGCCAGAGACGCGATGAACATGCTCGTCGACAAGAAGGCGATCATGGACTCGCAGGGCGTGCCCGACCTGGTGCTGCCGAGCGACGGCGCGTTCGCCACGCAGACCAACAAGGCCATGTACTCCGACGCGGGCAAGGCCAAGTGGGACCAGCACGACCCACAGCAGGCCAAGAAGCTGTTCGAGGCCGCGGGCCTGCGCCCCGACCAGACCATCCGGATGATCACCACGGATGAGTTCCCGCAGTTCAAGGACGCACTGGTGATCATTCAGGACTCGCTGAAGAAGATCGGGATCAAGGCGACCATCGAGAGCTACGACTTCGCCACCCTGATCGGGCGCAAGAACAACCAGCCGAACAGCTGGGACGTGCTCGCGCTGATGGACGACGCCAACCCGCCCGTGCCGTCCTACAGCGACAACGTTCAGGGCATGGACAACATGGGCTACCCGAGGGACAAGCTCGCGCCGCTGCTGACCACCTACAACGCGGCCAAGACGCCGGAGGAGCAGAAGCAGGCGATCGACAAGATCCAGGAGTTCACCTCGGAGAACCTGCCCACGCTCACGCTGTACAACGCGAGGTCCTACGTGGCCTACAACCCGAAGGTGAACGGCTACGACGGATGGGGCCTGGAGTTCGCCAACGTGTGGCTGGCGAGGTAGCCCCTGATGCTGTTGGTCATCCTGCGCCGGTTGCGCGATCTGGTGGTCGTGCTGTTCGTGGTCGGCACCGTGCTGTTCTTCCTGTTGCGCTCGATCCCGGGCGACCCGGCCGCGGTGCTCCTGGGCACCAAGGCCAGCCCGGAGCAGCTCGAGCGGCTGCGCCACGACCTCGGACTGACCGGGCCGCTGTACGAGCAGTATCTGCACTGGCTGGGCAACGTGCTGACCGGTGACTTCGGCACGTCCATCAAGTACAACCTCCCGGTTCTGCAGATGATCTTCGACAACATCGCGCCCACGCTGACCCTGGCCGTCGCCAGCACGGTGATCAGTTTTCTGCTCACCGTGCTGATCGTCACCTGGGTCACCGTGGCGCCCCACAACCGGGTGGCCCGGCTCGTCAGCCGGGCCACCCAGTTCGGGCTCGCCCTGCCGGAGTTCTGGCTCGCTCTGCTCGCGGTCTACCTGTTCGCCCTCACCCTCGGCTGGTTCCCGCCCGGCGGCTACACCCCGCTGTTCACCGACCCGGCGGTCGCGATCACCCAGCTGGCGCTGCCGGTGGCGGTGCTCGTGATCGGGCAGACCGCGTTCCTCACCATCACCATGGAGGAGAGCGTGCTCGGCGAACTGACCCAGTTGTACCTGCGCACCGCGCGGGCCAAGGGGGTCGGCGAGCGGCGGATCATGCTGCGGCACGTGCTGCCCAACTCCATGCTGCCGGTCCTGACCACGGTTGGGTTGAACTTCGCCTCGCTGATCGGCGGCGTGGTGGTGATCGAGAGCATCTTCATCATCCCGGGCCTGGGCACCACACTGCTCGGTGCCGTCTACGCCCGGGACTTCCCGCTCATCCAGGGGGGTGTCATGTTCATCGCGTTCCTGTTCGTGCTGATGAACCTGCTGGTCGATCTGGCGTACGCGCTGATCGACCCGAAGGTGCGGGTGTCGTGACCGCCGACCTCGCCACTGCCCCGCCCGCACCGGTTCCCAGCCGGATCCGTTCGTTCGCCCGGCGCAACCCCACCCTGCTCGTGACGGGCGGGCTGCTGGTCGCGATCACCCTGCTGGTCCTGGTGCTCCCGCCGTTCCTGTCCGACCCGGACGCCGCCGATCCGGTGAACCGGCTGCTGCCACCGTCGGCGGAGCACCTGATGGGCACCGACAAGTACGGCCGCGACCTGTTCGCCAGGTGGGCGTCCGCCGGTCGGGTGTCGATCGGGATGACCATGCTGATCACCCTCTGCTCGGTCGGGCTGGGCACGTTCATCGGCCTGGTCGCGGGCTACTTCGCACGAGCGGGCAGGGTGATCATGCGGATCGTGGACGCCTGGATGGCGTTCCCTTCGATCATCCTGGCGATCGTGTTCGCGGTCGTGGTCGGCCCCGGCATGGCGAGCGAGCTGCTCGCGGTGACGATTATCTTCACCCCGTACACGGCCAGGATCATCCGCAGCCGTGTCCTCGGCCTGACCGCCCGCACCTATGTGAAGGCGGCGCGGGTTTCCGGCATGGGCCCGTGGAAGACCCTGGCCGTGCACATCCTGCCGAACACGCTGCCGCTCGCCGTGGTGCAGTGCGTGCTGCTGTCGGCAGGCGCCATGCTGATCGACGGGTCGCTCAGCTTCCTCGGCCTCGGCATCTCGCCGCCCACCGCCACCTGGGGGAACATGGTTGCCGACGGGCGCACCTACCTGCAGGGCCACCCGACCATGGTGGTGTTCCCCGGGCTGACCATCGCCCTGTTCGTGTTCCTGCTGAACCTCACCGGTTCCGCTCTGCGCGCGTTCGTCGATCCCCGGGCGAGGATGCTGCTCGACCAGCAGCGACGGCAGCGGCGGTCCCGCACGTGAGCGGAGCCGCGCGCAGGCGAGGGCACCCGGTGACCGCGCGCAGGCGGGGTCACCGGGTGGCACGCACGTGACCGCGGGCGGCCAGCCGGTCGGCCAGCCTCCGATCGCGCGGAACCGCAGGCTGCTCTTCACACTCGGGGCGCTGTCAACGTTCGGCCCGCTGTCGATCGACCTGTACCTGCCGGCGCTGCCCGCGCTCGCCCGCCAGCTCGGGGCCTCGGACGGCGCCGCCCAGTGGAGCATCTCGGCCTGCATGATCGGCCTGGCCGTCGGGCAGCTGTTCATCGGCCCGCTCAGCGACCGGATCGGCCGCAGGCGCCCGCTGTTCGTCGGCGTGGTGACGTACACGGTGGCGTCGCTGCTGTGCGCGGCGGCGCCGTCGATCGAGATGCTGATCGTGCTGCGCCTGGTGCAGGGGCTGGCCGGGTCGGCCGGGATGGTGGTGGTCGACGCCATGATCCGCGACCTGTACGAGGGGCGCCAGATGGCGCGCATTCTGTCGCTGCTGATGCTGATCGGCGGCCTCGCGCCGATCGTCGCACCCGTCCTCGGCGGGCAGCTGCTGTACCTCTTCGACTGGCGCGGCCTGTTCGTCCTCCTCGCCGTGATCTCCGCGCTGCTGATGCTCGTGGCGGTCACCCTGCCCGAGACGCTCCGCCCGGAACTGCGGCACGCGGGAGGCCTGCGCCGCGTGCGGGCAGGCTTCTCCGAGGTGGCCGGCGACCGGCTGTTCGTCGGCTGCACCCTGGGCTCCAGCATCGGCAGCATCGCGCTGTTCACCTACATCTCGGTCAGCTCGTTCGTGCTCCAAGACGGCTACGGGGTGAGCCCGCAGGCGTTCTCCCTGATCTTCGCGGTCAACTCGGTCGGCCTGATACTGGGCGGCTGGGTCAACGCCCTGCTCCTGCGCCGCTTCCAGCCGGAGCGGCTGCTCGTGCCGGAGTCGCTGGTCGCCGTCGTGGCCGGCGCAGGCGCGGCCGTCGCGGCGGCGCTGCACGCCCCGCTCGCGGTGTTCCTGCCGGCGCTGTTCGTCACGATCATGTCCGGCGGGCTGGCCTCGCCCAACGCGACCGCGCTCGCGCTGATCCGCCATCCGGCCAACGCGGGCACGGCCGCCGCACTGCTTGGCAGCACGGGCTTCCTGTTCGGCGCCCTGTTCGCCCCGCTCGCGTCGCTGGGCGGCGCCAGCGCCGTCGCGATGACCGGCGGAATCGCCGTCGCCCGCGTCGGCTCCTGGCTCGCGTACGCGCTGGTGGCCAGGCCGCGCGCGAACCACGCGCCCGAAGCCGTGCCTCGGACGCACGACTCGGATCACGACGTGCAGGCGTAGCGGCGTCCCATCGGCGTTGCCGAAGACGGCGTCCTGCGCAGCGGTGGCGATGGTGTGCCGGGCCGGGGCGATAGCGGCCAGGTGGCTGACAGCGTGCTGAATGCGATTTGTGAGCGGCGGGTTGGAGGGTGGGGTTGTCCGCGTCACCTGATAACCCGGAGGACGGCTCAATGTCCCATCGTGTTTTTTCGTCGGATCGTGCAGTGCGGCCCTATTGGACGCGCGCGGCAGCGGCTTCGGCGCTGGCCGCGAGTCTGACCGTGGCCGCGGCGTTCCCCGCTGCCGCCGCGGCCACGCCGTCCGTAGCCTGGAGCGACACCAAGGCGCAGCGCGCTCAGCTACAGCAGCTGGCGCGGAATCTGGTGAACGCCGGGGCGCCCGGCGTGATCGTGCGGGTCGACGACGGCAGCGGCCAGCCGATCGAGATCGCCGAGCAGGCCACCTGGACCAGGCAGGATCACCTGCTCAAGGCAGGGGATGAGTTCCGGGTGGGGTCCACCACCAAGACCATGGTGGCCACGCTTCTGCTGCAACTGGTCGCCGAGGGCAAGCTCGCCCTGACCGACCCGGTGGAGAAGTGGCTGCCGGGCAAGGTGCCCAACGGCAAGGCGATCACGTTGCGCATGCTGCTGAACCACACCAGCGGCCTGTTCGACTACACCCAGGACGCCGTGATCCGGCCGTCGATCCTCGGCACGGACCGGCGGCGGTGGACCTCGGCGAAACTGCTCGCCGTGGGGGTGAAGCACGATCCGCTGTTCGCGCCGGGTGCGAAATGGTCCTACAGCAACACCAACTACGCCGCGGTCGGCGCCGTCCTGGAGCAGGTCACCGGGGCGGGCTTGGCCGAACTGATTCGGGACCGGATCGCCCGGCCGCTCAACCTCAAGCACACCTACTACCCCACGGACTCCACCTGGCGCGGCTCCCACGCCCACGGCTACGAACTGGACGCCGCTCACATGCCACCGGCTGTGCCGGCCGAGTTCAGGCACTTCGCCGGGACCGCCCACCACGATCACGTGGACGTCTCCGACAACGATCCCGGGTGGGGCGGGGCGGCCGGAGCCGTGGTGTCCACCGCGCAGGACTGGTCCCGGTTCTACACCGCGTTGATGTCCGGCAAGCTACTGCCCGCCGCCCAGCTGGCACAGATGCGCACCACCGTGCCGGTGGACCCGCAGCAGCCGGACGGGCCCGGCTACGGGCTGGGCATCCAGACCGCCGCCACCCCGTGCGGCACGTTCTGGGGGCACGACGGCGGCATCCCCGGCTATCTCACCACCCACCTCACCGACCGCACCGGCGGCCGCACGGCGACCGTCCTCATCTCGACGGAGTACTGGGCCGAGTACGAGGCCGACCCGAAGATCGCCAAGGCCGCCCAGGCGCTCCAGAGCGCCGTGACCTGCACCATGTTCGGTAAGCCCGTACCGACCGCGGCTCACGCCGGCTGACCGACGCGGTCGGCCGCGGGCGCGGTGATGATCGCGGACACCAGGGCCTCGGCCTCGGCCCGTGACATCGCCGCACCCACGGCGTGCGCGGCCGCGAACCCGGCGGCGCCCAGGGCGGCCGTGGCCCGCTGTGTGATCATCCGCACATCGGCGTCGCCGAGATCGTCCCAGCCCCGCAGCACGCCGGCAGCCCCGAGCAATCGTCCCGCCCACTCCGGGCTATCACGGCCCAGTTCGATCGCGGCGACCACGACCGCGATCGACGCTGCGACCGGCGTATGCCAGGTCAGCGTCAGATGCACCGCCGGGTGGTCGAGCCGGCGTACCGCCTCGTCAGGGAAACCCTCCGCGACGTCCACCTGGGCGAGCACACCCAGCAGCAACGCGGTCAGGTGCGGCGTGGTCGACCGGCCGGATGGCGCCTCCGCCAGGCCACCCCTGGCGTGCTCCCTGGCCGGCTCCCACCGCCCGGCCCGCCACTCCAGCCGCGCCAAGCCCAGGCGCACCTGAACTCGCGACTCGGCCGACCCTGTCCGCCCGACCTGGTCGAGCAAGTCCGTCAGCTGCCGCCGCCCGCCGTCCACGTCGCCGGCTTGAGCCCGGTGCAGTGCGGCCGCCACCTCGTTCTCCATCGTGTGCTCGGGCATGCCGAGTTCCTGGAAGTATCGGGTGGCCCGCTCGGCCAGCGCGGGCGCACCCGCCGGTTCTCCGGCCCGCTGCAACGCCGAATTCAGGGCGCTCAGCGTGATCGCCAGACCCCACCGCTCGCCGAGTTCCTCAAAACCGGTCAGCGCGCGCGACAGCAGGTCCGTCGCCTCGGCGACGTGCCCGGTGTTCATGGCCAGCACGCCTCGAACCAGCAGAGCCAACGACCCGCTCCAGGGATCGGTCCGCTCGTCCGGGGGACCGAGCACGTCCGGTACGGTCCGATCGCCTCCCGAGCCTACGGCGAGCGCCAGCCAGGCCATCTCCAGAACGGGGTGGGTGCCGGGGGCGACACACTCCAGCGCCTTCCCGATCCGGTCGAAGGCCGCTTGCGCCTCGTCCGGTCGGCTGATGGCCTCGGTGGTGGCGAGCGCGTGCGCGGCGACCACCAGCGCGCGTGCCCGTGGCTCGGCCGAGCCACGGACCTGGAGCACCCGGCCGAGCAAGTCCAGCGACTCCGGCGGGTGGTCCCGCAGGAACCAGAACCAACACAGCGCGACACCGAACCGGACCGCCAAGTCGGCGTCGCCGCACTCGACCGCCCAGCGAATCGCGGCCGACAGGTTGTCCCGTTCCGCGGACAAGCGGACCAGCCAGCGCAGTTGATCGGACGTGCGCAAGTACGGGTCCGCGGTCTCGGCCAGCTGAAGGAAGAACCCGGCGTGCCGTCGACGTACGACGTCGACCTCGTCACGCCGGGCCAACTGCTCGAGGCCGTACTCCCGGATGGTCTCCAGCACGCGGTAGCGCGGCTCGACCGGGTCGGCAGGCTCCACCGGGTGCAGCAGGGACTTGTCGACCAACGCCGCCAGCAGCTCCCGGACGTCACCCAACCGGCCGATCGCCTCCGCCGCGTCCTCGGTGAAGGTGCCGGGCACGACCGACAGCCGTTCCAGCAGCGCTCGCTCGTCAGTGTCGAGTAAGTCCCAGCTCCAGGCCACCGCGGCGCTCAAGGTCCGGTGTCGCGGCAACGCGGTGCGGCTGCCCCCGGTGAGCAGCCGGAAGCGGTCGTCCAGTCGTGCCGCGACCGTCTCGACCGGCAGGGCGCGCAACCGTGCCGCGGCCAGCTCTATCGCCAGTGGCAGGCCGTCCAGGCGCCGGCAGATCTCGACCGCCGCCGTCAGCGCGCTGCCTTCCGGAGTAAAGCCCGGCCGCACCGCGGCGGCCCGGTCGTGAAACAGCCTGACCGCCGCGCAGGCACGGGCCCGCTCGACCGTCGCCCCCGGTTCGGGCAGCTCCAGGGGGAGCACCGGGTGTAAGGTCTCGCCGTCGATCCGCAGGGATTCCCGGCTGGTGGCCAGCACCCGCAGCCTCGGGCACCGGCCGAGCAGGGCCCCGGCAAGCGTCGCGGCGGCCTCGATCACGTGCTCGCAGTTGTCCAGCACCAGTACCAGGTCGTCGTCCGCGAGTGTCTCGACCAGGTGGTCCAGGACCTCGTCCGGAGTGACAAGCCGCGGAGCTGCACCCTCTTCGCGCACCCGCAACAGGTCGAGCATCACGCGGGGCACGTCGTCCGCGCCGACCGGGGCCAGCGGGACGAACCACACCCCGCCGGACGGCGTGAGCTGTTGGCCGATGGCGTTGGCCAGCCGGGTTTTGCCCGCTCCTCCAGGACCGACCAGGGTGACCAGCCGGACTCGACCGAGCAGTTCGACCACGCGGCGGACGTCGTCGTCGCGGCCCACGAAGCTGGTGAGTGGGACGTTCAGGTTGCCGTGCGATCGGCGGGACCGGGGGAGTTCACCACGCAACACGGCCAGGTGGGCCTCTTGAAGGTGCGGTCCGGGATCGCTGCCGAAACTGTCCGCCAGCAGGCCACGGATCCGCTGGTAGGCGGCCAGCGCCTCAGCGCCGCGGCCGTTCAGCGCCAGGGCCCGGATCAGCTGGGCGTGCAGTCGTTCGCGCAACGGGTGCGCGGCGGTCAGCGATTCGAGCTCGGCGACCAGGTCGAGGTCGGCGCCCAGCGCGAGCTCGGCTTCGACCCGGTCCTCCAGGGTGGCCAACCGGGCCCGCTCGAGCCGTTCGGCCTCGGCGGCGGCGAACGGTGCCTCGCGCACGTCCGCCAAGGCGGGGCCGCGCCACAGACTCAGGGCCTCGCGCAAGGTGGCGGCAGCCTCGGCGGGCCGGGACTGCGCGTACGAGTGCCGACCCGCGCGGGCCAGCCGCTCGAACCGGACGGCATCGACTGCGTCCGGCTCGATGGCCAGCCGGTACCCGGCCGGGCCCGAGGTGAGCAGCCCGGGGTCGCCTAGGACGCGCCGCAACCGGGACGCCAGCGATTGCAGCGCGCGCAGGGGGTCCTCCGGTGCCTCCTCACCCCACAGCGCCTCGACCAAGGTCGCCGGCCGGACGGCACGCCCGGCGTCCAGCACCAGCCGGGCCAGCAACGCCCGCAGCCGCGCGCCCCCGACCGGCGTCGGGCCGGTAGCGGTGTCCAGCACGAGGGGACCGAGGATGTCGACGCGCACCCGTCCGCTGTCGCCGCACGACTCGATCGCATTTGCCATGGCCAGCAGTCTGGCAGATAACGACGTATTGTCCGACAATCAAGGTGCGAGCCCCTGGCGAAACGCCCTGGACGGCGCTACCGAGGCCGACCTCCGGTCTTGAGGAACGCCGCGCCTTCCAGCGCCATCTCAAACCCGGGCAAAGACGGCACTCGCCGCCGCCTCGACGTCATTCAAAGATCGTTCTCAGTGCTGACAACCGTACGGTGTTCCTCGACCCCGGACTCGCCCTGCGGCGCCGAACCTTCCGCCCGGCTCGACGTCCCAGCCGGGCTCGATCTTCAGTTTGATCCGCAGGTAGCCCGCCTCCAGATACGCGGCGACCGCGTCGAGCAGCGCGGGGATCGACTCCATGATCCCTACCGAAACCCCGCACGGCACGGTGTCGCGAACAGCGCCGAGAGCGTGGCCGAGAGCAACGCCGCGGGCGCGAAGATCGGCGTCCAGAACCGCCATCTCCAGCGCGGCCTTGGCCGTACGGTGGCCCTTGAACGGGGCCAGGGCCGGGGCGACCTTGTGCGCGGCCGGGTCCGTCACCCCGGCCAGCGCCGGGACCAGGAAACGGCTCAGGACGTCGACGGCGGCGTGGGTGTACTCCGGGGAGTACAGGGGCGCCGTCCCTGCGCCGCATTCGCCCCACCCCTCGGCCTCGTCGGTGACGACGCGCAGCAGCACCGCCTCCCGCACGGTCTCCGTGCCGAACGACGTCCGGAAGGGTGACACGAGCGGCACCTCGACGGTGCGGATCTCAACCCCGGTGATCTTCACTTTGTCTCCTGCCTGTCCACGATGTACCAGCCCGCGCGGTCGAAGCCGCGTACCCGCGCGCCCTGCGCGAGCAGCTCGCCGAGGACGTCCCGTACCGCCCTGCGCCACTGCGCGGCGCGGTCCGGGTCGCTCTGCCGCAGGGTCTCGACGTCGGCGGGGACGCCGACGAGCACGGTGCGCGCGTCGGCGCGGCCGGCGACCGGCCCGCCCTCGGCGGAGACGCTCAACGCCACGGCCGCACCCCTCGCGCGGGCGGCCTTCGCATCGGCCGGTCTGGGCCGCCCTTCGCAGGCCGCCTCGGCGTCGGGTGACTCCAGCCGCCACCGGACCATGATCCGGTCAGTGTCGTCGCTGCGGTTGATGTCGTCGTCCATCGGACCGTAGAAATTCGGCAGGTACTCGTCCGGATCGGCGGCCAGCTTGGCGATGTTGAAGTAGGCGTTGCGACGTATCAAGGGGTCATACGTCCAGCAGATCTCGCCGACGCCGCGCGTCATCGCCCAGGCACGCTGGTGCAGCTTCAGCGCGAACCCGACGTTGCGTCCCTGCATACGCGCCGACACCCCGGCGATGTGACTGTACAGTGCCTCCCGCGCCGGCGGGGAGAAGAAGCCGAAGCAGGCGCCCACCAGCTCGCCCTCGTCGAAGGCACCGCTCACGTAGCCGCCCACCTTCGACATCGCGCGCAGCAGGTCGGCCGTCACCGGAGGGTTGTTCTCGCCCGTGCGCCAGATGCGCTCGTACAGGCGACGGACGGCCTCGAGCTCGCTGACACTGTCCAGAAGGCGGATGTCGATGCCCGCGGTGTGCGCGGCGGCCTCGGCCACGGCGCACGCCGCGTCGACGGCCCGGAACTCGCGGCGATCGCGGATGAGATCAGTCACGCCGGCCATGGTTTCAGCCGGTCCCGCCCCGTAGATGGTCCGACAGCATGGGACGACGGGGCCCGTTTCGTCCGGACGGACAACCCTCCGCCGCCAGCAGCTCGCAGACCAATGCGGTGAGCAGCCGCGTCCGCTTCGGCAGCTCCGCCGTGAACAGATGCTCGTCATCGGCGTGCGCACCGCCGCCAACCGCCCCCAGCCCGTCGAGGGTGGGCGTGCCGACCCCCGCGGTGAAGTTCCCGTCGGAGGCACCGCCGACGGCAACCGAGGCGAGCGGGCCGACCCCGAGGTCATCCGCGAGCCGGCGCGCCCGCCCGAACAGGTCCTTCGATGCCGTGGCCGGCAGTGGCGGCCGGTTCGGACCGCCCCTGACCTCCACTCCGGCGCCGGGCAGCTGCGGGCGCAGGCCACGCATCGCCCATGGCGCGGCGTTCTGTCACAGTGGGCACCTTGGGTCGACGCATCGCTCAAGCATCGCGAGCCGCACCGTGAGCGAACCTGTCCTGCCGGCCAACGTTGGCGCGCGAGATTGGGATGCGGCGATGAAACCACGCCTCGATCTTGGCCTGGGGGAGGCGGCCCGATTCCGCGGTGTGAGCCACTTCATCGTCGAAGCCTTCGCGCAGTCCCACGCTCCCGGGCACACCACCCGGCGTCAGAGGCCAGAAGAGGCCAGGTCAGCCGCCCGGGCCCGATATGGCCTGGACCGCGACAAAGACGGCCACGGCGAAGACGAGAGCGGCGAACCAGCGGCGCAGCCGCCCGGCGTCCAGCCGCCGGGCCAGCCGGGCCGCGGCCAGGGAACCGGCGACCGCCGCCACCGTGAAGGCCACGATGATTCCTTGACCGGCCCCCGCGCCATCGGTGTGAGCGGCCAGCCCCGCCGCCGCGTTGGCCGTCACGACGACCAGCGAGGTACCGACCGCCGCCTGCATCGGCAGGCCCAGAACCAGCACCAGGGCCGGGACGACCAGGAACCCTCCGCCGACGCCGAACAGGCCGGTGAGCACGCCGACCACCGCACCGGCGGCGACGGACTTCGGCAGGCAGCCGCGCCAGTGCACCCCGCCGCCGGGCAGCGCGCAGGCCCCGCCCCGCGAGACCTGCTCGGCCAGCATTCGCCAGCCCGCGACCACCATGAGCGCGGCGAACCCGAGCAGCACGACCCGCGCGGGCAGCAGCCGGTTCAGCGCGGCGCCGCCGAACGCGGCCACCGCACCGGCGCCGCCGAACACCGCGGCGATGCGCCAGCGCACCTGCCCGGCCCTGATCCGCGGCAGCGCGGCGGTGGCCGAGGAGATGCCGACCACCAGCAGCGACGCGGGCACCGCCGCGGCCAGCGACAGGCCCGCCCCGTACACCAGGGCGGGAACCGCCAGGATGGATCCGCCGCCGCCCAGCAGCCCGAGCAGAATGCCGATCACGGAGCCTAGGCCAAGCGCGGCTAGCATCGCCGTTCCCGCTCGCCTGATCCCGGAGCGCTCACGCGCCGGCCGGGCCCGCGGCCGTTCACCCGCGTTTGCCGTTCAGCGCGGCCACGGCCTCGGCCAGGCCGACACGCGGGCCGCGGTTGTAGGGCAGCCTGGCCAGCGCCATGCCCATCGCGCAGGTGTCGGTCAGCGCGGCGAAGGTGAGGCCACCGCCGATCGCGGCGGCGGCCCACTTGGCCTTCGGGACCACCGTGCTGGCCAGGACCGAGGCCGCCACGATCGACCCGGCGACCAGCCGGACCTGGCGTTCCAGTCCCCAGCGGGGCCGCCCGGTCAGGACCGGGCCGCCCTCCGCCCGCCAGGCGGTCATCCCTCCGGCGAGAATCCGCAGGCCGGGCAGTCCTGCCTCGGCCAGGACCCGCGCCGCCTGGGCGGCGCGCTGCCCCGAGTGGCAGATGATCACCGTCTGCTCGTCCAGGTGGCCGCGTAGTTCGGCGTGGTGTTCGCGCAGCAGGTCCAGCGGCACGTTGAGGGAGCCGGGGACGTGGGCGGCCTCGAACTCGCCGGGGGTGCGCACGTCGATCAGGCGGGGGCCGGTCCCGGCTTCCAGCAGCCCGCGCAGGGTCGCGGTGTCCAGGGGTGCGGGGGAGGGCGAGGTGGTCACGGGTTCTCCTTCTCGTCGGGGGTGGTGATGGTCAGGCCCGCGTCGCGGGCACGGTCGTAGGCGTCGTCGATGTGCACCACCCGGCGGTCGGCGCGCCGCAGCAGGCTCGCGGCCGCGGCGGCCCGGTAGCCGGAGCCGCAGTGCACCCACACCGTCCCGTCCGGCACCTCCGCCAGGCGGGCGGGCAGTTCGGGCAGCGGGATGTGCAGGGCGCCGTCGATGTGGCCCGCACGCCATTCGCCCGTCATCCGCACGTCCAGCACGACGTCGGCGGCGGGCAGGGCGCCCACGGTCAGGCCCGCCCTGACGGCGGCCAGATCGGTGAAGGCTGCCACGGGCAGCTCCGCCAGGCGGGTGTGGTCGTGGCCCGCCCACTGCTCGGGGGATCCGGTCGCGGTGGCGGCTGGGCGGTCGATGCCGATGCGCGCCAGCTCGCGCTGGGCGGCGGCGACCTGCTCGGCCGATTCGCCCAGCAGGGTGATGGGCGCGCCCCAGGGGATCATCCAGCCCAGCCAGGTCGACATCGGCCCGTCCAGGCCGAAGCTCAGCGTGCCGGTCAGATGCCGGTGGGCGAACGCCTTGCGCGAGCGCAGGTCGACCACCCACTCCCCGGCCTCGATCCGCGCCCGCAGCTGGGCGGCGTCGGCCCGTAGCGCGGGGGTCAGGTCGATCAGGGCCGCGCCCGCGGTGTTGCGCGCCCCCATGTGGGCGTAGTAGGCGGGGTAGGCGTCCAGACCGGCCAGGGTCAGGGTGACGAACTCCTCGGCCTCCAGCCGCAGCGCGGGGTTGGCCTCCCGCTCCCGCCCGACGGTCGAGGCGGACGCGTCGGACTGGGTGGCCGAGCAGAAGCTGCCGAACCCGTGGGTGGGCCAGATTCGCGCGCCGTCGGGCAGCAGATCGGCCAGCCTGCGCACCGAGGCATGCTGCCGGTGGGCCAAGGTCTGGGCGTGCTGGGCGCCCAGCAGATCGGTGCGCCCGGTGGTGCCGAACAGCAGGGAGCCGCCGGTGAAAACCCCCACGGGCCCGTCGGCGCCGCTCAGCACGTAGGACAGATGGTGGAAGGTGTGTCCCGGGGTCGCCACCACGCGAAGGCGCATCGCCGACGACAGGGTGAGCTCGGCGCCGTCGGCCACGGAAGTCCGGTCGAAGGCGACGTCGTCGGCGGCGGCCACCAGGTAGGCCGCACCGGTCACCTGAGCCAAGGCCAATCCGCCGGAGACGTAGTCGTTGTGCAGGTGGGTCTCCGCCACGTGCGTGATCCGCACCCCCAGCCGGCCCGCCAGGGCCAGGACGCGGTCGATGTCGCGCTGCGGGTCGACCACCAGCGCGACCCGTCCGTCATGGGCCAGATAGCTGCGGTCTCCCAGGGAGGAGGTCTCCACCACCTCGACGTGGATCGTCGTCATCACTGTGCTGCCTTTCGCGGTGTAGCCGTGTCGTCGGTGTCGTCTGTGGCAGGGTCGCGTGCCGGGCGTCGCTGCCGGCCGGGGCGGCTCTGGGCTCCCGCGGCCGGGGTACTCCCGTTCCGGTCTCGCGCAGCGTGTCCACGCGACCCCGCCATGCTCATACCCGGGGGGGTATCCGCCGGGCAGAAAATGCCCAGCCTCCTTCTTCGAGCGTTCTTTCCAGGCCCCTTTTCGGGCTCCGCCCGCACTACCGGCGGGCGGAGCCCGACGTCACGACAGGGACAGAAACAGCTTCTCCAGCCGCTCGGCGCTGATCGGCGGCTGCTCGCCGCGCTCACGCGCAGCCTGGCATTGCTGCAGCCCCGTCGATATGATCTTGAATCCGGCCCGGTCCAGCGCCTTGGACACCGCCGCGAGCTGGGTCAGCACCCGCTCACAGTCATCCCCGTTCTGGATCATCGCGATCACTCCGCCCAGCTGGCCATGGGCCCGCTTGAGCCGGGTAAGCGCCTCGGCCAGGACCGTCGCGTCCATCTCCACCGGCCACCTCCATGCCCCAATGTATACCCCCCGGGGTACACCTTCGTCCAGCTGACCTGGGCTAATGACAGTGATACCTGCCACAGCAGCCCACGATCGAGCACCACGAGGCGCCCACAGCGGCGTCTTTCGACCTCACCGATGACACGATCCACGCGAAACCGTCTCCCGCAGACAACCGCTCGATCGGCCTCAGCACCGCATCACACCCTCCGTAAAGACGGCCATGCTGGAAGACGTGAACGACGACCTACTGTCCATCGGGCAGTTCGCACGGCTGTGCCGGCTCAGCATCAAACAGCTCCGCCACTACGCCGATTCAGGCCTGCTGTCACCGGCATGGGTCGACCCCGACAGCGGCTACCGCTACTACCAGGCGGGCCAGGCGCGTGAGGCGCTGTCGATCGGGCTGCTGCGCTCACTGGATGTGCCGCTGAGCGCGATCGGCGAGGTACTTTCCGGTACGGCCGCCGCCCAGGCGCTGGGACGGGTCCGCGACGACCTGGAAGCCGAACTCGCACGGCGCCGCCGCACCCTGGCCACGCTGGAACAGCTGCTGTCGACGGGACTGCCCTCCACCGAGGTGGTCCTGGAACGCAAGCAGGCCCGCCGCGTCGCGCTAGCGCGTGACATGGCCGCCTCCCCGCAGGACATCGCCCGGGCCACCGGCGCGTGCATCGCCCTCCTGACGCGGGCCGTACGAGACAGCCACGCCGACGACGGCCGGGGGAGTACGGAGATGCGGCTGACCGGCCTGTTCCCAGTGGAGATGAACGAACCGATCCCCGTCGCCGTCACCGTCGAGATCGACGGCCCCCCACCACCGGGAACCCGGCCACACGTACTACCCGCGGGCCTTTTCGCCTGCGCCACCCACGTCGGCCCCTACGACCAGATCAACCTCACCACCCACGCCCTGCTGACCTGGTGCGCCGAACGCGGCCACGCACCGGACGGCCCGATCCGCGAGGTCTACCTGTCCGATCCGGCGCACACCCCGCCTGCACGACTGCTCACCCGGGTAATGATCCAGCTGGGGGAGCGGGCACCATGAAGACACCGCCCCGCCCGCAGCAGTAGCGCCGGCGAAAAGCCACAGCCCGGCGGACAAGCGGTGATGACGGCGAGCCGACGAGGGAGCGGGACCGTCACACCAGGGTGAGAACGCGCGGCCCGTCCTCGGTGACCGCCACCGTGTGCTCGACGTGGACGGCACGGCTGCCATCCGCGCTCGACAGGGCCCACCCGTCGGGCGCGGTCAGATAGGCGTCCCGGCCCCCGGAGACGAACATCGGCTCGATCGCCAGCACCAGCCCGGGACGCAGCACCATCCCCCGTCCCTGACGGCCTTGGTTGGACACATGCGGGTCCTCGTGCATGGCGCGTCCGATGCCGTGCCCGCCGAAGTCAGCGGGGATGCCGTACCCCGCCTGACGACCGACCCGCGCCACCGCGTGACCGATGTCGCCCAGCCGCCCGTCCGGCACGCACACGGCGATAGCCGCCTCGAGCGCGGCCTCGGCCGTGCCGATCAGTTCCAGATCCCGCGGGCTGGCCTCGCCGACGACGAAGCTGATCGCTGAGTCTCCGGCCCAGCCGTCCAGGTAGGCGCCGCAGTCGACACTCAGCAGGTCGCCCGGGCGCAGCCGATAACCGTCGGGGATGCCGTGCACGATCACGTCGTTGACCGACGCGCAGATCACCGCGGGAAACGGCGTCGGCGCGAAATGGGGCTTGTAGTGAAGGAAAGCGGATTTAGCACCCGCCTCAGAGATCACCGACGCGGCGACCTCATCCAGCTCCAGCAGGCAGACCCCGACGGCCGCGTGCCCGCGTACCGCCTCCAGCGCCCGCGCCACCACCCGCCCAGCCTCACGCATCGCCTCCAGCTCCGCCGCCGTCTTGATCTCCACCATGCGACACCTCCTAGCTCCAATACCTATACCGGTATTGTTATCACGTTTGCTAGGCTCCTCGCATGGTGCGACCTCCGCTGACCGAACTCGACCACGAACGCGGCCACCGCCTGGGCGCCCTCCTACGCCAGGCCCGCGGCACCCGCAGCATGGCCGAGGTGGCCACCGCGGCAGGCCTGTCCGCCGAAACCCTCCGCAAGATCGAAACCGGCAGGGTCCCCACCCCCGCCTTCTTCACCATCGCCGCCCTCGCCCACACCCTGGGCATCTCCCTCGACGTCCTGGCCGAAGTCTGCGCCGCGGAACGCGCCGCCTGACCCAGCCCACGGGGGAGCACCTCACCCGGACACCCCCGAACCGCACGCGGGCACCACCCGCCCGCACCACGCCCGCACCACGGCAAACGGCCGCCCTCAGCCCCCGCGCTGTTCCCGCAGCAACGGATGAGCCCGCATCGCCACCTCCAGCTCACCCGGCAACTCATCCCGGTAACGGCCCAGCGTCGCCAGATCACTGTGCCCCAGCACCCGCCGCACCGCGTCCATGTCCACCGCGTCGGCCAGCAGATGCGTAGCGGTCGTGTGCCGCAGGCCATGCGGAGTGACAGAACGCCGCCGATCCGGATCCACCCGCCGCTGCATCCGGTCGATCACCGCCTGCACATCCCCCCGCGCCAGGCGCTTACCCCGCCACGACAACAACAACGCCTTGTCCTGCGCCCCCTCGGGAACCCCGCCCCGCTCCTCCGACAGATACACCTCCAACACCCGGGCCACGTCACCCGGCAACGGCACATCACGCGTCTTCCCCCCCTTGCCGAAGATCCTCCAGTAACGCACCCCGTCGTTGGTGTAGAAATCCTCCACATCCGCCCGCACCAACTCCGACACCCTCGGCCCCACCGTCGACAACAACAACACGATCAGAGCGTCACGCAACTCCGTACGCTGATCACGCCGCCGCACCCGCCCCGCCTCCGCGACGCCACCCTCCGCCGCACCCCCCCTGTCACCACGGCCACCGCTCAGATCACGCGCCGCACCGATCAGCCCCTGAGCCTGCTCACGGGTCAGCGCCCGCCGCTGCGGCCGCAACCCGCCACGCTCCTTGGCCGTCACCGTCGCCAACGCCATCGGATTGACCTGCACCCACCCCACCAGCACCGCATGCTTGAACAACGCCGAAACCGACCGCCGAAACCGCGCCTGCGACGAGGCCGACTGCACCCCGCCCCCAGGCTCGGAACGCCGCCCATCAGGCTTGCGCGCGAACGCCAGCAAGATCGCGTCAACATCCTCACCGGTCAGATCGTCAAGAACCACCTCCTCACCCGCCAACCCCACGAACGTGGCCACATCACGCGCGTAGACCTCCGCCGTCGCCGGAGACAACGCCCCCGTCAGCGTCTTCGCCCGAATCAACTCCACATAACGATCGGCCGACTCGCACACGGTGAGACGATTCAGATCCGCTGGCCGCATGATTCCTCAGGACACCCTTCCTCGATGATCAGCCCGACCGTACCGGCAGACACCCACACCACCCGCGACACCGAACCCAGCGCCAACCCCGCAGACAGCCCTCATCGGCCACCGACGACCGCCCACACCCCTCACCTGCCTGCCCGCACCACGCTCGGACTCACCCCACGCACCCGCTTGAACGCCGCACTGAACCCGAACGCATCGGCATATCCCACATGACGCGCAGCCGCCGCCACCGTCGTCTCCGGACGCGCCAGCAGATCCGCGGCCAGCGTCATCCGCCACTCCGTCAGATACGTCAGCGGAGGCTGCCCGACCAACGCACTGAACCGCCGCGCGAACGCCGCCCGCGACATCCCCACCGCCTCCGCCAACGACACCACCGTCCAGGCCGCCGCAGGCATCTCATGGATCAACCGCAACGCCCGGCCAACCTGCGGATCACCCAGCGCCGCATACCAGCGCGGCGTATCCGCCTCCTCCCGCGCGAACCACGCCCGCAGCGCCACCACCAGCAACACATCCAGCAGCCGGTCCACCACCACCTGCCGCCCGGGAGCGGAACCGGCGATCTCCGCCCTGATCAGCTCCAACGCAGGCCCAAGCCGCGCATCGTCACCCGGCACCACCAGCAACTTCGGCAGCACGCCGAACAACCGCCTGCACCGATCCCCACCCACCTGATAACTGCCGATGACCATCAGCGAGTCACCGTCCACACTGCCGTAGGTACCCGGCCCCAACTCGTTGACCTCACCCATGCACGTCTCGCCATAGATGAACACCAGCGGCACCGTCTCCGGCGAATCAGCGATCACGAACGGCCGCTCGCCATGCGTCAGCGCCACATCACCAGGACGCAACAAACGCGCCTCACCGACATCCGGCACCATCCACGCCTCACCACGCACCATCGTCGTCAGCGTCATCGGAGCGGGGACCACAAACCGGATCGACCACGGGGGAGACGACAACGCCTGACAGAACATGCCGCCCTGCGCCCGAGCCCCATGCAACAGATCACCGATCACATCCACCCACCCAAGGTAGACGATCACACATGGCCGCGGGCGTCACACCTATAGAACAGTCTCACCATCGTTGGTTGGCTGGGACCCATGACCACCGGAAACCACATTCTCGTCATCGGCGGCACCGGCAAGACCGGCCGCCGCGTCGTCACCGGACTGCGCGCCCTCGGCCACTCCGTCCGCGCCGGCTCCCGAACGGCACCGACCACCTTCGACTGGAACGACCCCACCACCTGGGACACCGCCCTCGACGACGTCGGCGCGATCTACCTCATCCCGCCCCCCTACGACCTCGACCCCGCCACGCAGATCACCGACCTGCTCTCACGCACCACCGCCCGCGTCGTACTGCTGTCGGCACGCGGCGTCCCCGACGACTACAGCAGCGAAAAAGCCGTACGGGCAGCCACCGACAACTGGACCATCCTGCGCCCCACCTGGTTCAACCAGAACTTCAGCGAAAGCTACTTCGCCGACTCCATCGCCACAGGACAGCTCACACTGCCCGCAGACCACGGCCTGGAACCCTTCATCGACGCCGACGACATCGCCGACGTCGCCATCACCACCCTCACCACCGACGGCCACACCGGCCAGACCTACGACCTGTCCGGACCCGAACTACTCACCTTCGCCGATGCCGTCGCCCAGATCTCCGCCGCATCCGCGCGCCCCATCACCTACGCCCCCGTCCCCGCAGCCGACTACGTCACCACTCTCACCACGGTCGGCGTCCCCCAGGACTACGCGGCCATGCTCACCGGCCTGCTGCGACGCATCGCCGAGGGCGGCGACGCCTACCTCAGCGACGGCGTCCAACGCGTCCTCGGCCGCCCGGCACGCACCTTCGCCGACTACGTCACCACCACCTGGCCCTGACCTGCACAAACCCGCCCTAACCGGCATTTAAAACAACACAGCTGACACCCAGCCGCCTCGCCGGCCGTCACACCAAACCCCGGCGAGGCCACCCCCACCCGCACACCCGGCAACCACCACCCGACGGTCCCACCAAAGCCCACAAACAGACCTCGCAGCGAACCTCACAAATAAGACCGAGTGACCGCGACCAGCTCAGGAACAGCATCAGCAGTCCTGACAAAAACCGCCGACGGGGGAGTGCGCTCCCGCACATCCACAGCCCGAACAGCCATCACCGCAGGAGGACTCCCCAAATCGCCATACCGCGCAGCGACCGCCCCCGTAATAGCCCTGCCCGCATCACCCACCACATCCTTAACCGACCCATGCTCACCACAAACAGACAGATAACCAATCAACGCGGCAAACCGCAGCTCCTCAACCACCCCAAACCGCCCCCGCGGCTCACCCCCAGACAACGACTGCGACGCCACCCGCGGCGGATCCAACCAGAACACCCCGCCATACAAAAACCCCTCATAGGACACCCCGCCCCGCCCCGGCGCCCGCACCGCATCCGCCAGCACCCGCCCGAACTCAGCCAGATCGGCATCCGGCGGCAGATCCGTGGTCACCAGCAACGGCACTACGAGCGAATCCAGCATCGGCAAGCATCCCCCTCCGTGAGTCGGCTCATCGTAGGACCCGGCACCGACAATCCCACGAGTTCACCACCACACGGCGCGTCGCGTACCCGCTCGCCACACCGACGACCTGGCCCCAACCATCCAACAGCCACGAACCCCACCGAAGTCCTCCCCGCACCAACCGAGAACCACGGAATTGCCTCCAGGCATCCACAGCACTAAAGTCAAAACCGTGACTGCCGGGTCGGCCATGGGCCAGAAACGAGTAGGGCACCCGGCCACCACGTGAGCACCAGGCGGGCCAGAGGCCCGCCTTTCCTCATTCCCGCACATTCACGCGGTCACCACACACCTGGCGGTGTCAGCCCCCGCCAACCCACAAGCCGCCGCGAACCAACCGGGTCGGTAAACCGCCAACCCGGTCGAACACCCGGCTCACCCTCCCGCGTTTCCCGCACCGCGACCGAGGACGCCCCACGGCGATTCCCTCCCGTCCACCGTGCGGCTCTTCGCCATGCCCACAAACACCTGCAAAACCACCAAACCCAGAAGAGAAAAAGAGAATGACCATCGATTTCAACCAACAGATCATCAAAGAGTTCCGCGCCAACGGCGGAAAAGTCGGCGGCCCCTTCGAAGGAGCTCGACTACTCCTGCTGACCACCACCGGAGCACGATCCGGCACCCCACACACGACCCCGCTCGGCTACCTTCCCGACGGCGGCGCACGAGTCCTCGTCATCGCCTCCGCCGGCGGCGCACCACACCATCCAGCCTGGTTTCACAACCTGCTGGCCAACCCCCGCGCCACGGTCGAGAACGGCCTCTTCACCTACGACGCGCAAGCCACCATTCTGAAAGGAGCCGAACGCGACCACATCTTCACCCGCGCGGTCGAAACCGACCCCGGATGGGCCACCTACCAGGCCAAGACAACCCGGATCATCCCTGTGATCGCCCTCACCCCGATCAACGGCGGCCCACCAGCAGGCCCGCTGGGCGACTCCCTCAAAACGATCCACGACGCCTTCCGCAGGGAACTGGCACTGATCCGCAAAGAGATCGCCGAATCCGGCCCCGGCCTCGGCACACAACTGCGCATCAACTGCCTGACCCTGTGCCAGGGACTGGGAAACCACCATGCCGGGGAGGACGGCCAACTGTTCCCCTTCCTCGAGCAGAAGCACCCCGAACTCGCCACAGCCCTGACCCGGCTACGCCAGGAACACCAGACGATCAAACGACTCCTGGACGACCTACGGGCCCTCCTCACGGCCGACAGTCCAGACCACGCGGCCCTCGTTTCCGAGGTGGAACGACTCACCACCGACCTGGAGGCCCACCTGGACCACGAGGAAGAACAACTCGTCCCGATCCTCAACACCGTGACGACCTGAACACCACGCCCCGCGCCCGCTCCTGGGCGCGGGGCCCGCCCATCAATCACTCTACAAATCCGACATGTTGCTTAAAGTCGCCATATAGAGCATGGGTGCCCGGCCCGGGGGAGTGGTTCGTACGACGACCGTCGGCCGGACCCGTTTCGTGTGCCCGGACGGGCACCGGACACGCGAAACACACGAATTGTGCTGCCACGGCGATCGCCGAGCACCGAACATCTGCCGCTCGGGCGCATTCGGGAACCCAGGCGAACCCAGGACGCAGTTCGAGTGAAATGTCCGGATATCGCGGCGCGTTTTCCCGTGGAGGCCAACGGTGCGCGAAACGTCCATCCGTACGGCACGCCCGCCGACTCCGCCGGGGAGATCTGGAGAATGAAAGCCCTGAGAGGCGCCGGCATAGGCATGAAGCGCGAACTTTGCCCTCGACCATCCTGTTTTTCCTATACCAGACAGAATGAGGTTTCTGTCTGGTATAGGAAAAAACAGGATAAAGAGCGATGATCATCTCCAGGTCGCTCTGGATCCGATTCAACGAGGCGAGCTGTGTCTCGAGGTCCAGCATCGGCTTCGTGGTCGATCGACCAGGTCTCTTTGGGTGGCCCGGGGTCGGGGAGACTCTTGCGATGGTCGCGGTCGTCCTCGGCGTCCAGGACAGTCGTCGCGTCACGGCCAGTCCGACTTGTCGTCGACGAGCAGGTCGGGATGGCGAGCGGAAATCCCGATACAACTGGTTTTGCGAAGATCGCACAGATGTTCCGCCAAGGGCCTGCGATCGTGCCGCTCGCGGTCATCGGCTGCCGCTGGGGCCGCCTTGGAGGTGGTGTGTGGTGCGGTCCGCGACGATCGGCGGTTGCCGTGCTGGCGATCGTGGCGCTGTGGGGTGTCTTCCGAGTGTTTGCTGCATAATTTTACTTATACATCATTTGTGATCCTCTCCTCCGTGGACAAGGAAGGCCTCCCCTCCCGGGCCTGGAGAGGCGTTCCCGCGTCGTCACGGGTTTGCTGGCGACGAAGGGGGGCGCCGACGGGAAAGGATCGTGGGTGCCGTGTCGGTGCGAGAGCCGTACGGAGCTTGCGGGGGCGGACTCGTCTGCGGGATGCGGAGAGGTGGGCCACTCCCCTGCCGGGTGTTGGCGATTTGTGTGGCTGTGTCCTTTTTCGGGTCGGTGCTGTTGACAGTGCCACTTGGTATCGCTGGCCTCGGTACCGAGGTTGGTGACGGTTCAGGTGCGTACCTATGGGGTTTTCATACGGGGTCCCAACGAGTGTGCACACCGGGTGGTGAGTCATTGTCCGCCGGATGGCGTCCTGCCGGAGAAGGACATGCTCCGCGGCGGGTGGTGCTGGCCTCTCCCCCGGTCTCCGGGTGTCGGGGTTTGGTGAGGTGTGTTTTCTCTTCTCCCCTGCCTGGGCGGGTTGTGATTGTTGGCTGGGTGTTTGATGCATAATCGCATATGCGTCAGTTGTGGTTGATCCTTTCCTGTGGGCGGGAGGGGCGCGATGAACGATCATGATCCGTTGGTGATCATGTGTCTGCCTGAGGCGGCCGGAGAGTTTCTGTTGTCGTTGCGGGCCAAGAAGCTCTCGCCGAACACTCTCACCGGGTATGACAGTGACCTGCGGATCGTGGCGGAGTTCGCGGCGCGGCGTGATGGGGTCGCGGTAGCCGATCTGGAGGTTCGTCGTCTGACGGGGCGTCTGATCAGGGGGGCTTTCGCTGATTTCGCCGGTGCTCGTTCCGCGGCCAGTATCAACAGGGCGTGGAGTGCGTGGAACCAGTTTCTGACGTTCTGTGTGGCGGAGGGGTTGCTTGAGGGTAATCCCATGGCGGCGGTTCCCCGGCCCAAGCAGCCTGCGAAGGCGCCGAAGCCGTTGCTGGGTGATGGGTCGGCGTCGGCGACGTTGCTGGAGCGGGTCGCGGCTGGTGCTCGTAGGGCTCGTGATCCGTGGGTTGAGCGTGATCTGGTGGTTCTGGCGCTGGCGTTGGTCACGGGTATGCGGTCGGCTGAGCTGCTGGGGCTGACGCTGGGGTCTTTCGGGGGTTCCCGGGATGATCGGCGGGTGCAGGTGGTCGGTAAGGGGGGCAAGACGCGGTCGTTGCCGATCGAGCCGCCGATCGAGCGGCTTGTGGAGCGGTATTTACGGAGTCGTCTGGAGCGTTTCGGGCTGGCGGTGCTCCCCCGTTCGGCGGCGTTGCTGGTTGATACGGGTAATGAGCCGTTGCGGCGGGGTGGGCTGCAGTATTTGGTGCGGCAGTGTTATCGCTATGCGGGGGTTCATGATCGGGTGCAGAAGGGGACGTTGGTGCACGCGCTGCGTCACGAGTTCGCGACCAGGCTGGCTGAGCGGGGGGCTTCGGCGCATGAGTTGATGGAGTTGCTGGGGCATTCGTCGATCGTGACGGGTCAGGCGTATGTCGCTTCGACGGCGCGTGAGGTGCGTCAGGCGGCGCTGGGTAATCCGGCGTATGGGGTGCTTGATCGGCTGGTCGGTTCCGGTGAGGACGGGGGGCCGCCGGTGGGGGGTGGTGTTCTGTAGTCAGCTGGCGGGGGGTGTGCGGAGTTTTCTGACCAGGCGTGAGGCTGCGCGGTGACTCATGCCGGTCTCACCGCGGACCAGGAAGACGGCTTGGTCGAACTGGCCGTCGGCTTTGAGTTCGAGGGCTTGTTCGATGGTCTCAGGGCCGAGGCCGCCGCCGATGAGGGTGTTGCGGGGGCGTTGTGTCAGCCGTACGGCGAGCAGGATCAGGCCGATGACCGCTGCCACGAGGATCGCCGTCAGGAGGATGGTGACGATCAGGTTCATCATGGGGTGAGCGTACTCCTTTGATCATCCTCCCCCGCCTGAAGGCAATCGCGGTCGTGGTTCGGGGCCGGCTTCGGGAGTCGCGGCGTAGTCGGCCGTGGCCTGTCACGTGTCGGGGAAGCCCGTCCAGCGCCGTACGGCGAATCGGGAGCCGTCCCTTTCGATCTCCACCGCTCCCGCGCCGCCGAAATGCGCTGGGATCACGAGTGCCTTGTGGTCGGCGGCCCATGCGAGGGTCGACGCGCGTGTGCGGGCCGCCCCCACCGGGTCGTGGCAGAAGCAACTCGACACCTCGGGCGCCAGGACCTGCACGGGTGAATGCAGGAGGTCTCCCGCGAAGACCGCCCTGTCGCCGTCTGATTCGAGCGTCAGCACGCCGTGGCCGGGAGTGTGGCCGGGCGCGAGGGTGAGCCGCAGGTTCTCGTCGATGGTGTACGAGTCGTCCCAGATCTGGGCCTGTCCTGACCGGAGGATGGGGGCGATCGACTGCTCGTAAACGGCGGCGCTGCGGCCGGGCTCCTCGGTGAGCGTATGCGGGTCGAAGAAGTCGAGGTCGGGACGCGAGAACAGGTAGCGGGCGTGGGGGAACGCCGGGGTCCACTCTCCGTTGTCGTGCAGTGAGGTGTTGCCTCCGACGTGGTCGGCGTGCAGGTGGGTGCAGATGACGAGATCGATGTCCGCCGGCGTCACTCCGGCGGCGGTGAGCGAGGCCGTCAGCGGGACGCCGCCCGGGTGGACGGTCCCGGCGGCGAGGCCGGTGTCGATGACGATGGTGCGGCCCGCGCTGTGCAGCAGCCAGGTCCGCACCTTCACCTGTACCCGGTCCGCGTCCTCATCCCAGTGGTGCGGGACGAGCCAGGTCCGGTTCGTCTGCCACAAGTCCGGGTCGGTGCCTGGGAAGAACTCGGCGGGCGGCAGTGGCCCGTTGCCGAAGTGTGGGATGCGGGTCACCGAGACCCGGCCCAGCTCGATCGTGTGCATATGCTGATCCTTGGGCACCTCGCCGAGGGCCGGAAGAAGGCACATTCATGTCCACTGACGAGTCGGCCTCGCCCGTCGTCACGACGGTCGTCTACGAGGCGTGCCCGGTGACGGGTGTGCTGCGTGCGATCGGCGATAAATGGAGCCCGGCCGTCCTGCGCCTGCTCGCCGAGCGCGGTCACGGCTTCAACGAACTGGATCGTTCGATCGAGGGCATCAGCCGTCGGATGCTGACCCGAACGCTTCGGTCCCTGGAAGAGGCGGGATACGTCCGCCGCACGTCGTACGGCCCGGTCCCGGCGCGTGTGGAGTACACGCTGACTGTGCGGGGTCGTTCCCTGCGCGAGCAGCTTCGCGCGCTCGGCGGATGGGCGGCGGCCCACGACGCCGGGCCTACTTCCGGGGTCTGACGCGCGTCATTTGCGTCCGGCGGGGCGGTGTGGTGGTGCCGATAATGGTTTGCGGAAGTGTCGCAGGCCTCTGTTACGGTCCAGGGCGTGTCTGAAGAACCTCTTATTCGTGCGCGTCGCCTGGTCAAACGGTTCGGTGACTTCACCGCGGTCGATGGGATCGACGTGGAGGTGGCGCCGGGCGAGGCTTTCGGGTTCCTGGGGCCGAACGGGGCAGGTAAGTCCTCGACGATGCGCATGATCAGTTGTGTGTCGATGCCGACCTCGGGTGAGTTGCGGATTCTGGGGATGGATCCGGTGCGTGACGGCGCGAGGATCCGGGCGCGGCTTGGTGTGTGTCCGCAGTTGGACAATCTCGACCCGGATTTGAATGTGCGGGAGAATCTGATGATCTACGCGCGGTATTTCGGGTTGTCGAGGGCGCAGGCGCGGCAGCGGGCCGAGGAGCTGTTGGAGTTCGTGCAGCTGAAGGATAAGGCCACCAGCAAGGTTGAGCCGTTGTCCGGGGGGATGAAGCGGCGGTTGACGATCGCCAGGGCGATGGTGAACGAGCCTGATCTGGTGTTGTTGGACGAGCCGACGACGGGGTTGGATCCGCAGGCGCGGCATCTGTTGTGGGAGCGGTTGTTCCGGTTGAAGCAGCAGGGCACGACGTTGGTGCTGACCACGCACTATATGGACGAGGCCGAGCAGTTGTGTGATCGGCTGGTGGTGATGGACGGCGGGCGGATCGTGGCGGAGGGGTCGCCGCGTTCGCTGATCGAGACGTATTCGACGCCTGAGGTGGTGGAGTTGCGGTTCGCCGACGGGGTGGATTACAGCGGAAAGCTGGAGGGGATCGGGCGGGTTGATCCGCTGCCGGATCGGGTTTTGCTGTATGCCGAGGATGGGGATGCGGCGGTGGCGGAGGTGCATCGGCGGGGTTTGGTGCCTTCGAGTGTGCTGGTGCGTCGTTCCTCGCTTGAGGATGTGTTTCTACAGTTGACCGGCCGGACGTTGGTGGACTGAGATGGCTCATCCGACGGTTGCGGTGCTTGAGCGGCACCTTTCCTTGTATCGGCGGTTGTGGCGGGCGTCGGTGTTCTCTTCTTTCGTGCTGCCGGTGTTGTTTTTGGTCAGTATCGGGATTGGGGTTGGCCGGCATGTCGGGGAGGTCGGCGGGGTTGACTACCTGGCGTGGATCGTGCCGGGTGTGATGGCTTCGACGGCGTTTCAGATGGCGGTTAGCGAGTCGACGTATTCGATTCTGGGTGACTTTCAGTGGGTGCGTGGCTATCACACGATGCGTGCCGCGCCGATCGGGATCCGGAATATGGTGGCGGGCTGGTTGCTGTACGTCCTGTTTCGGGTGGAGGTCGCGGCGCTGGTGTTTTTGGGGGTCACGAGTTTGTTCGGCGCGTTGCGTTCGCCGTGGGCGGTGGTGACTCCGCTGGTGACGGCGTTGGTGGCGTTGGCGGCGGCGGCGCCGGTGATGGCGTTTTCGGCGAGCATCAGTCACGATAGTTATTTCGCGTTGTTGTTTCGGTTCGTGATGATTCCCTCGACGTTGTTCGCGGGGGTGTTCTTCCCGGTGGAGCAGTTGCCGCAGGTGGTGCGTCCGCTGGCGTATCTGTCGCCGCTGTGGCATGGGGTTGAGCTGAGCAGGGCGGCGACGTTGGGGGTGTCTCCCCCGTGGCCGGTGTGGGGGCATGTGGGGTGTCTGCTGGTGTTCGTTGTGGGTGGTGTGGTCTGGGCGGCTGCCGCCTTCCGTAAGCGACTTCAGGACTGAGGCATGGTTTCTGCGATGCTGCTTGCCCGGGTTTCTCCTTCTCGGGTGGGTGCGGTGATGAGCCGTAATGTGGGGGCGCTGCGGTCGGGGCCGTCGTACTGGCTGGTGCTGGTTTCGGGGTTTTTCGAGCCGGTGCTGTATTTGCTGTCGATCGGTGTGGGTGTGGGGGCGCTGGTCGGTGATCTGCGGTTGGCAGATGGCCGGGTGGTGGAGTATGCCGTGTTCGTCGCTCCGGCGATGCTGGCGGTCTCGGCGATGTCGGGGGCGTTGTCGGAGACGACGTTCAACTTCTTTTTCAAGATGAAGTACGCCAAGACGTTTGAGGCGATTCTGGCGACGCCGGTGAAGCCGTTTGAGATCGCGCTGGGTGAGCTGGCGTGGGCGATGGTGCGTAGTTCGGTCTACACGGGTGCGTTTCTGGTGGTGATGGTGGCGCTGGGCCTGACGCAGGCGGGGTGGGCGCTGCTGGCTTTTCCCGCGACGTTGCTGGTGGGGCTGGCGTTCGGCGGGGTCGGGATGGCGATCAGCACGTTGATGCGGGGGTGGCAGGACTTCGACATGCTGACCACGGGTCAGTTCGCGTTGTTCCTGTTCTCGGGGACGTTTTCGCCGGTGCAGGAGTATCCGCCGGTGCTGGAGGTCGTGGTTGAGCTGACTCCGCTGTATCACGCGGTGGAGCTGGTGCGGGGGGTGGCGGTCGGGCAGCTTGGCTGGGGATTGCTGGGGCATGCGGTGTATCTGCTGGTGATGTTGGTCGCGGGGTTGTCGTTCGCGGCGCGGCGGCTTCAGCGGACGTTGTGTGTTTAGGGCTGGCCGGGGGCGTTCGTGCGGCGGTGGGTCAGGCGGGGGTGAAGGGTGTGGTGGAGATGACGGCGGTGACCGGTAGCGGGCCGTAGATGTGGGGGAAGGCCTCTGTGGAGTCGGTGGGGGTTTCCAGGCGGACGTCCAGGCCGGTGGGGTCGATGGTGAGGATGACGAGCGGGTCGGTGACGTCGCGGTAGAAGCGCTGGGCGACGCCGTGGAGTTGGGTGTGGTCGGCGCAGGCGTGGATGAAGCCCTCCTGTTCGAGGGTGCGGCCCAGGGTTGAGACGCGGTACTCCCCCGCGGTCTGGGCGGCGTTCCAGTCGGTGGTGAGGGCCAGGTGCAGGATGGTCATCGGGTGGGTGCCTTTTCGGGGTTGGCGGCGTCGGGGTGAGCGCTGCGGGGTGGCCGGAGGGATCAGAGGGGTTGTGAGGGGGTGCTGCGCATGATTGTCAGGGCACGGGTGAGCAGGGTGCGGCCTTCTTGGATTGATTCTGGGCGGTCTTCGACCAGGTGTTCCAGCCATAGGCCGTTGATGAGGACGGCTGTGAGGCGGGCGTCGGCCGGGGGCAGGTCGTGGCCGGCTGTGCGCAGGGTCTGGGTCAGGATCGTGTTCCAGCCGTCGGTCCAGTCGCGGGCCACCTGTTGCAGTGCGGGGTCGCGTCCGGCGTGCAGGTAGAGCTCCCACAGGCTGAGCCGGCGGGGGCGGTCGGCGGTTAGTTCGGTCAGCAGGTTGCCGAGTGGGTCGGTGCCGGTGGCGGCGGCGCGCAGTGTGGCTAGTTCTTCGGTGACCAGCAGGGCGAAGGCCTCGGTGAGGAGTTCTTCGCGGCAGGAGAAGTAGTAGGTGGTCGCGGCCAGGGGCAGGCGGGCGTGCCGGGCGACGGCGCGGTGGGTGACGGCGACGAAGCCGCCTTCGTGGAGGAGGTGCACCGCTGCTGAGAGGAGTTTCTGGCGGCGTCGTCTGCCGCGTTCCTGTGCCGGTTGCCGTCCGGTGGGGTTGTCGGTTTTCCGCTCGGCGCCGGTTGTGTCTGGGCGGGGGTGCTCCGGGCTGGTTGTGCGGTGGGTGGTGTCGTCTGTGGTGGTGCCGTTCGCGGTGCCGCCTGCCGGGGGTGTGCCGGTCGAGGGCGTGTGCAGGCCGCGAGGGCGGGTCAATGGGTGCTGCCTGCCAGGTTGAGCAGTACCACTCCGCCGATGATGAGCGCGATGCCGCCGATCTTGATCAGGTTGAGTGTCTCGCCGAGGAACAGCATGCCGATGACGGTGATGATGGCGGTTCCGGCGCCGGACCAGACGGCGTAGGCCGTACCGATCTCGAGTTGCAGTTTGAGTGCCTGGCCCAGCAGGGCGAATGCCGCTGCGTAGCCGACCACGACGGCGATGGCCCAGCCTTTGTGGGTGAAGCCGTCGCTCAGTTTGAGTGCGGTGGTTGCGATGATCTCGGCGATGATGGCTCCTGCCAGGAGCAGCCATGCCATGTCACTCCCCCAAACCCCTCTTACATCCCCTCCTAAACTAGTACGAACGTACCATTTCTAACGGGTGGGTGCGTCGTAATCGGCCGCTGGTCTTGCCGGAGGCAGCGGCCTTGGAGAGCGGTGCGGGTGCCCGGGGGTGGTTCCAGCGGTTCCACTTGCGAGAGGTGTCGAAAGCGTGTTCCACTGATCGGCATGCGATGGGAGGCGCCCGCCCTGCTCGCCGAGCCCACCGAGGCCAGGCCCAGGATCGAGCGCACTGCGGTGATCCGGGTTCACGGTGCGCTGACCTGCTACGAGGTGCAGGCGCGTGCCGCGCTTGAGCGCACCGCCGAGGGCTGGTCGGTCAGTCCTTACCGTGGGTGTGCCGAGGGATGCCGCTACTGCTCGGTGCGGCGAAGCCACCGTTACCTCGGGCTGGACTCCGGCACCGACTTCGACTCCCGGATCGTGGTGCGCACCAACATCGTGCAGCGGCTGCGTGCCGATCTGGCCTCCCGGTGGGACGGTGAGCATGTCACCGTCGGGGTCGCGGGTGACTGCTACCAGGGGGCCGAGGAGGTCTATCGGCTGATGCCCGGTGTCGTGGCGGCGTTGCGTGAGGCGGGGGCGCCTTTCACCGTGTACACCAAGAGCACGCTGATCCTGCGCGATGTGGAGTTGCTGGCGGCGGCTCCCGGTGCGGGCGTGGTGGTTTCGATCGCGTTTGTCGACGATCGGATTCGCCGGAGCGTGGAGCCGGGCGCGCCGAGTGCGCAGAAGCGGCTGGAGTTGGTGGCCGAGCTGAACGAGCGTGGTGTGCCCAGCGGGGTGGCGATGGCTCCCATCCTGCCGTTGCTCACCGACTCCCCCGACCAGCTCGCCGCGACCGTGCGGCGTGTCGCCGCGGCGGGGGCCGTCAGTCTCGCCCCGCAGGTGCTGCGGCTGCCGCCCGGTGCGCGGGAGTGGTATCTGGCGTGGGTGGATGAGCACCATCCCGCGCTGGCCGCGCGGTATGGCGAGCTGTACGGCAGGGGGCCCGACGCCGATCCCGGTTATGTGCGGGGTGTCACGGGGCAGGTTCTGCAGCTGGCCGCCCGGTACGGCATGGGCCCGACCCGGCCGGAGCAGCCCCTGCCACTGGCGTTGCCCGCCCCTCCTCAGCTGACGCTGCTGTGACGGCTGGAGCCGGGGATGCCGGTCGGTGGGCTCTGAGCTTTGTTTCCCCGGCCAGGGGCAATCCCGGGGCAGGGGTTGTGTCCTGGAGGGGCCGGGGGGGAACGTTCCCGCGCCGCGGGCTCACGCCTTGATGGCGCTGCCCTTCTTCCACTGCTTGAACGGCATCTGCCAGAAGCCCCAGCCGTTGTTCCACTCCAGTTCCCTGGTGGTGCCGGTGATGGTGATCACGTCGCCGCGCTGGACCTGGTCGTAGAACCACTTGGCCTGGTCGGGGCGGGCGTTGACGCAGCCGTGGCTGACGTTCTGGCGGCCCTGGGCCCAGACGTTGTTGAGGGCGTGGACGTACTCGCCGCTGTTGGAGAAGCGCACGGCGTGGCCGATCATCAGGTCGTAGTAGCCGGGGTCGCCCTTCTTGCGGCCTGGGGAGATCATCCGCTCGGGGTTGGCCTTGCCCATGGCCAGGTGGATGCCGCTGGTGGTGGTGTATTCGCGGGTGTCGGCCTTGCCCGCGCTGATCAGCATGGTCTGCACGATCTTGCCGTCGCGCTTGACGATCATTTTGTGCTTGCGGGTGTCGACGGTGGCGATCTGGGCGGCGCCGATGCGGATGACCTTGGTCAGGTCCTTGACGCCGTACATGTCCTTGCCGCCCTGCACGCCCTTGATGCGGGCGGTGAAGGTCACCTTCTGGTGGGCGGGCCAGAGTTTGGCGGTGCGGTAGATCACGGTGCTGTCGTTGATCCATCGCCAGGCTCCGGGGACCGGTTTTTCGGCCTGGACCTCCAAGGCCTTCTCCACCCCGGCCTTGTTGGCGACCTGCTGGTTGAAGGTGACGATGATCGGCGCCCCCACGCCGACCTTCTCCCCCTTGATCGACGGGGTGACGTCTGCGACCGCGAGCTCGAGCTTCGGCTTGAGTGTGGTGAAGGTGCTGCTGGCGGTGGTGCCGTCCACGGCGCGGACCGAGACGGTGTACGTGCTGGAGGGCTTCATCGGCACCGTGGAGACCCACTTGGTGCGGCGGGCGTCGAAGTCGCCTTCCAGCTGCTGGCCGCCGCTTTCCACGGTGACCTCTTCGAGGGCGCCGCCCGCGGCGGTGACGACGACTTTCTTGTCCGGGCGTACGGCTGCGCCGCCCTCCGCGGGGCTGATTTTGATCGTCGGTGTCGCGGGGGCGGCGGAGGGGCCCGAGCTGCTGGAGTCCGCGCCGCCTGCCAGGGGTTCCGTTGAGGGTGTCCCGCTGGAGCAGGAGGTGGCCAGCATGGCGGCGGCCAGGGCCAGCCCGGCCAGTGGTGTCTTGAGACCACGACGTTCCACGTTCAGCACAGCTTTCTCCCCCACAACCACAAAGTGCGTCTAAAAACTTTAATAGGTGATGCATAAGGACTGCGCACGGTTCGTGAGACTTGAGTCACATTTAGATCACTTCTGGTGGCTGCCTGCTGGTTTTTTCGCCACCGCGAGCGGGGAAACCGGCAGACGGCGCGGACAGCGGCGGACAGTGCGGGGGCGGGGCGCACGGGAAAAGCGGTGTCTTTCCCGGCGCGTGAGGCGTCAAAGGTCCCGGCCCGGGCATGCAGGGCGCGAGACCGCCTGCCGCCCTACGGCCCTGCTCCGGCGGGATCGCCGTGCCACACGCAGAAAGATAGGCTCGGCTGGAGGGCTTGAAACGGAGGGGGTGGATGATGATCGCAGCACAACCCGCCGACGAGACCACCCGCCTCGGAGGTGACCACCTCGAGGAAACCACCCGGGCACCGGACCGGGAGTCAGGCGGGCGGGAGCCCGGCCGGGAACTCCTGCGCGCCATCGTCGAGGCCTCCGGCGAAGGCATGGTGCTGTGCGGTCCCGACGACGTCGTGGTGATGCTCAACGCCGCCGCGGCCCGCCTGGTCCCCGAGGTCGTCCCCGGCCGCCCGGTCGGCTCCGGCGGAGCCGGGGCGCTCTTCGACCTCGGCCATCCCGAGGGTGAGAGCCGGGAGAGCGGCCACGGGGCCCAGCGGCTGCGGGTGCGCCGCGAGTCTTTCGGCCTCTCCCACCGCGCCTGGTATTTGCGCGACGTCACCGACGAGTCCGCCAGGACCGACGCGCTGCTGGCCGAGCGAAGGCGCACCCGGTTCCTGATGGAGGCCGGGCCACGCCTTTCGGCCTCGCTCAACACCCGCCGCTGCGCCCGCGCCGCGGTCGAGCTCGCCGTTCCCTTCCTGGCCGACGCCGCGATGGTCGTGCTGCCGCTCGCGGGGCTGCGCCAGACGAGCTGGCTGCGCGCCACCGCCCGGCGCAGGGCTCTGGAGGAGGGCACGGTCAGCGCGGCCGCCGCCGCCCAGGTGCCCGGCCTGGCCGAGGCCCTCGCGGGCTTCCCGCCGGCGCCCAGCCGGTGGCTGGATCCCGCCCAGGTGCCCGGGTGGCTGTTGCCCGAAGGGTTCGGCCAGGCGGGGCACCTGCTGGTGACGCCGCTGCCCGGCAACGGGGTGCCCGCAGGAGCGCTGGTGCTGGCCCGCCATGAGGACGGCGCGCCTTTCGACGAGGAGACCGAAACCCTGGTGCGGATGTTCGCGGCCAGGGCGGGCACGGCGATTTCCGCCGCAACCCTGTACCAGGAGCAGAGCGAGACCAACGCGATCCTGACCGGGGGCCTGCTGCCGCCCGAACTGCCCGCCCTGGCCGGGGTGCGGCTGGCGGGCTCGTTGCGCGCCGCCCAGCAGACGGGGCTGATCGGCGGCGACTTCTACGATCTTTGCCTGCCCTCCCCCGGCACGCCGGGCGAGCCGCTGGTCGTCCTGGGCGACGTCTGCGGCAAGGGCGCCCGCGCCGCCGTACTGGCCGGGCAGGTCCGCCAGTCGCTGCGCACGCTGCTGCTGCTGGAGAGCAGCCCCGAGCGGCTCGTGCCGCTGCTGAACCGCTCCCTGCTGGCCTGTCCCTCTCCCCGTTCCTACGTCACCCTCGTGCTGGGCGCGCTGCGGACCGGCCAGGACGGTCACGTGCGCATGAATCTGGCCGTCGCCGGTCATCCCGCGCCGCTGATTCTGCGTGGCGACGGCACCGTGCAGGAGGCCGGTGCCCGCGGCTCGCTGCTGGGGGCGTTGAAGGACACCGTCCTGACTCCCGCCGTCGTCGACTTGGCGCCGGGCGAGGTGTGCCTGTTCTACAGCGACGGCATCACCGAGGCGTTCGGCGGCCCCAGCGGCAGGGAGATGTACGGCCTGCAGCGGCTGAAGAACGCCCTGTCGACGTGCGCGGGCATGCCGGTCTCCGCCGTGGTCGAGCGGCTGGAGCAGATCAGCACCGACTGGCTGGCGGGCACGACCCAGGACGATCGGGCGCTGCTGGCCGTACAGGCGGCGGGGCCGGTGGGATGAGCCGTCTCACCCTGGCCGCCGGAGGCCTGCTCTCCGCCGGGGAACGCTACCTCGAGCGCATCGGCGAGACCGACGAGTTCGGTGCCGTCGACCTGGTCCTCGGCCTGCTCGATGACGGCGTGCCCGCGGAAAGCCTGCTGCTGGAGCTCATCGCGCCCGCCCAGCGGCGCATCGGCGAGCTGTGGGCGGCCAACCGGTGGTCGGTGGCCCGTGAGCACGGTGCCACGGCCATCAGTGAACGCGCCGTCGCCGCGATCGTGGCCAGGGTCAGGCCCGAGCCTGTCCTGGGCAGGATCACGGTCGCCTGCACCGACGGCGAGTACCACGCGCTGCCCACCCGGCTGGTGGCCGAGGTGCTGCGCCTGCGCGGCTGGCGGGTCGACTTTCTGGGCGCCAGCGTGCCCGGCCCCCACCTGATCACCCACCTGCACCAGACCGGTCCGGACGCGGTCGCGCTGGGCTGCGCGCTGCCGACTCGCCTGCCCCGCGCGCACGCCACGCTCACCGCCTGCCAGGCCGTCGGGGTGCCGGTCCTGGCCGGTGGCTCTGGTTTCGGGGCCGATGGTCGCTTCGCCGGGCTGCTGGGCGCCGACGGGTGGGCCCCCACCGCGGACGTGGCCGCCGATCACCTGGCCGCTGGAGGGCTGCCGGCCTTTCCCGTCCCTCGGGACCCGCTGGCCCACCTGTCGGATGAGGAGTACACCCAGCTGACGTGCCGCCGCGGCGCCCTGCTCACCGGCGCGATGACCACCCTCGCCGCCGCCTATCCGCCGATGGCGGCCTACACCGCCCGGCAGTTGGAGTCCACCGCCGAAGACCTTGGGCACATCCTCGACTTTCTGGGTGCGGCGCTGTACGTCGACGATGCCCGGCTGTTCACCGACTTCATCTCCTGGACCACCGGCGTGCTGCTGGCGCGCGGGGTGCCGGTCAGGGCGGTCGAGGCGGGATTACGGGTTTTCCACGGTGAGCTGCGAGACTTCCCCCGTGCCCGTCACCTGCTACTCCAGGCGATCGAGGCGGCGCACACAGCCGGTGCCGAGTTGGAGATCTGACAATAGATGCTGGAAAAGACCCCGTTCCGTACCGAGGCGCGGAACACCGCTTCGGACACCGTGCTGCTGGTGCTCACCGGTGATCTGGACTACGACACGGCCGCCGAGCTCTTTACCCAGGCGCAGGGCCTGTTCCCCGGGGACGTGCGCCACCTGCATCTGGACCTGTCCGGCCTGAACTTCGTCGACTCCTCCGGGGTGGCGGCGCTGATCAACGTCTACAACGCCGCTCACGAGCACGGCGCCGTCATGCGCATCGTCGCCCTGACCTCCTACCTGCGCCACCTGTTCCGGGTCACCGCCCTGGACCAGGTGTTCGATCTGCCCGGATAGGCGGTGCCGAGGGCCGATCCACGTCTGTGGCGCGGCCGTTTCGGCTCCCCGGTTGTCCGAAGGTTGATTGTTAAACGACGCACCGCACCTTTGAACAACCGGCGTCGGCTATAACGAGCCCAGGGCAACTCACCGGCGGGTCTCGAAGCATCCGGTGACGGCCCGGCGGCTCCCCGGGGCCGCTCCTTGCTCGTTGTCGACAGCGAAGGACGCACTCCCCCATGCGCATCTCCACATTCGCCGAAGAAACCGCCTCGCCGTTCGCCGTACTGCCCTCTCGGCTCCGCCAGGAGGTCAAGGCGGGGGTACGGCAGAGCTCGTACGGCAGGCGGCGGCTCGGAGAAGGACTTGACCGAATCCGGAAGCAGGCGCTTCAGGCGTTCGCGCGCGGCGTGCGCGTGACCGCCCAAGGACAATGACCAAGCCGGTGACGAGATCCCGGACCGCTGCCCGCTCCGGCCTGCTTGCCGGAGCGGGC
>NZ_JBFBCE010000077.1:0-45113 GCF_040689595.1 Streptosporangium sp. NPDC051023
GCGGATGCAGTACCGGCCGACGCTGCTGAACGGCTTCGTCGCCGAGACCGGCCTGACCTTCGAACTGTCGTAACCCCAGCTTTTCAAGATCAGTAACGGCTGTTCCGCCGCTCCTCAACCCGTACTCCGGCCCGCTCAATATCGAGGTGCGGCGAGCCCGCGATTTGGGCGAAGATGGCGCACCTGCTACAGGAGCCGACACCCCCGGAAGAGGAGTGTGCCATGAGCGCCACCGGATCCGCAGACCCGGAGGTCCGGGTGACCACAGGAAGGCTGCGCGGGCGGCTGCAGGATGGCGTGACCGTCTTTTACGGTGTGCCATTCGCACGCCCGCCGGTGGGCGCCCTGCGACTGGCCGCACCGGTACCGTCCGAGCCGTGGGACGGGGTACGCGAGGCTGGCGCGTTCGGTCCGCCACCGCCGCAGTCCAGAGTGCTGGGCGCGTCCAGTGCGGACGGCACGGACGGCAACTGGTTGACCGTCAATGTCTGGTCCCCCGACCTGGGTGCCGCCCGGCTGCCGGTGATGGTGTGGATCCATGGCGGGGGTTACATGTACGGGTGGTCCGGTGACCCGATCTTCGACGGCCGCATGCTCGCCCGGGACGGCGTCATCGTGGTCACCTTCAACTACCGGGTCTCCGCCGAGGGCTTCGGACACTTCCAGGGGGCATCGGCCAACCGCGGGTTACTGGACCAGGTAGCCGCCCTCCGTTGGGTGCACGACAACATCGCGGCTTTCGGCGGAGATCCAGACCGGGTCACCGTTTTCGGGGAGTCCGCCGGAGCCGGGAGCATCGCGGCGCTGATGGCGATGCCCAGAGCCGCCGGTCTGTTCCGCAGGGCGATTGCGCAGAGCGTGCCAGGCCTGTTCTTCTCCGCTGAACTGGCCGCCGACATCGCCGCCGCCCTAGCCGGTGAGCTGGGCCTGGCCCCGCTCGCGGGCGAACTCGCCCGCCTGTCTCCGGAGCGGCTGATCGACGCCGGGGACGCGGTGGCGAACAAGATGGGCGACTGCCCGCAGTGGGGCCAGGCCGCGTACGTCCAGACGCCGTTCGCGCCGGTCGTGGACGGCGAGGTGCTGCCCGCGGTGCCATGGCGGTCACTGGCGGACGGGGCCGCGCGCGATGTGGAACTGATCGTGGGGCACACCCGCGACGAGTATCGGCTGTTCATGGCCATCAGGGGCGACACCGGCCAGATCACCGCCGAGCAGGCGGCCGCCGCGCTGCGGGAGCTCGCCCCAGACCCGGAGGCCTACCGGGCCGCCTACCCCGGGGCCAACGAAGAGCGGCTGTACGAGCTGGTGCACTCCGACTGGATGTTCCGGATGCCTTCCGTCCGGCTGGCCGAGACCCACCAAAGGCACGGCCGGGCCCACCTGTACGAGCTGACCTGGCCGGCCCCCGGCATGGGCGGCGATGCCCTCGGCGCCTGCCACGGGCTCGGCCTGCCGCTGACGTTCGGCAACCTGACCGTTGGAGCGGCAGGACTGCTGCTCGGACAGGAGCCACCAGCAGCCGCGGCCGAGCTGTCGGCCCGGGTCCGCGCGGCATGGATCGCCTTCGCCACGACCGGGAATCCGGGCTGGCCGGCATATGAGCCGCAAAACAGGCATACCTGGGTCATCGACATCGAGCCGGACATAACGGCATATCCAGAGGAGACCTCCCGTGAGTTGTGGGCCGGACACGCCTTCGCCCCCCTCACGTTGCGGGCGCGACCGTAACCGGTCCAGCCCGCCACCACCAGTCGGAAGGAGAGTGATCGAGATAACGGGGTGTCGCTAAGACTCGTGCAACCAGATAAACGCGATTGCATTAGCCCAGGTCAGCGCACTGAACTAGCGGGACAGAATGGGTTCCAGCACGGACTTGAGGCTGGCCTGGACCCACCCGGTCGGTGACCATGGGAATCCCGAGCTTGTGGAGCTTCCCGCTCGCTTTCGGGATCATCACCTGCCGCACTTCGAGGCGGTCCCTTACCTCTGTTATGGATAAATAGCGTCTCGTGGCGCACATGTGTACGGGTCCTGCACACCTTCAACGCCGGCTGGAACCACCCCAACCCCTCACGCGACGAACTCTGACCTCGACCTCTTGGCCCCGCATTGACGGAGGTGTACCCGCTCCGCCATCGCGTAACGAGATCCCGTCACCCAGGACCGTTCTGCGGCCCCTCTCCGGAGGGGCCGCTAGCCGAGTCGCCAGCGGCCAGAGGATTCACTCGCGTCCATGACGCACCCAGGCCGGAGTGTGTCGATGGCCACGCCTGCCCTGAGCCACCGCCCGTCGATCCGGCCACGATAATCGCTGACGCGGCGGCGTTTCAGCGCTGAATCGCCCAGCCCGGCGCCCAGGTCCCGGCGGCGTCGTGGCTGGCCACCGTGGCGGCGAGGTGGGCGTGGAGGATGGCCAGCGCTGGGTGGGGGTTGTCGCGGCGCCACAGAAGTGAGTGCGGGTAAACGGGCGTCGGGTCGGTCACCGGGATACGGCGCAGGCCGTGGTCAGCGGGCCAGACCAGGCGGGTCTGCTCGCCCATGAAAGTGGCCAAGGCCGGGGTGTCGGCGATGGTGTCGAGGAGCGCGTCGGAGCCGAAGTTGGGGCCCGTCGCCTCAATGGTGAGGCCGAACTCGGCGACGAGATCGTCGTAGTAGGCGGCCCACTCGGTACCGGGGACGATGCCGGGCATCCAGATCCGGTGCCCGGCGAGCTGAGCGACGGTCACCGACCGGGCACCGGCCAGCGTGTGAGCGGGCCCGGTGAGGAGTTGGAGCGGCTCGTCGAGCACCCGAACGGACTCGATGTCCTCGGGAAGGGGCCGGCCAGGCACGGCGACGGCGCGGAAGGACGCGTCGATCGCACCGGACCGAATGGCTGACAGGGCCGTCTCAACGTCGAACAGCATCACCACATCGAGCTCGATCTCGGGGTGCACACGGTGGAAGCCGCGCATCAGGCCCGAGGCCGCGGTGCGTGAGGCAATCACGTCGACGCGCAGCGGACGACTGCCGGGGAGCACAGACGCGACCGCGCGCTCGGCGACGCGCAGCAGCTCGCGCGCGTGGGGCAGGAACGCCTGCCCGTCGATGGTGAGCCGGGCCCCGCGCGCAGTGCGGGTGAACAGCCGCACTGCGAGGTTCTTCTCCAGCCCGGCGATGCGCTTGGAGACGGCCTGCTGGGTGATCGACAGATCTGCGGCGGCGTCCTGGAACTGGCCGGTGTCTACGACGGCGACGAACGTGCGCACAGCATCGAGATCCACACCAGCCGACCTTAGTGCACAACTCACAGTTGTGTACCTTCGGTCAGCCGGTTGTTTGACTTGCCTATTAGCTGCGCGCTTTGATCTCTCAAATCAACGGGTGGTTGTTTCCTAGAGATAGCGGGGTGCGCGTTGGGAAGGTCGCTGGGGCGGCAGTTCAGATGGTTCTGGGCCGCATATGCGGTCAGCACGTTCGGCACATGGCTCGCGTTCGACGCGTTCGCCCTGATCGCGATTCTCGCTCTGGACGCAGGACCTACCGAGGTGTCGGTTCTGGCCGCCGCGGGGCTCGCTGTCGGGGCGGTGGTCGCGGTGCCGCTCGGGCCGTGGGTGGAGTTCCGGCGCAAACGGCCGGTGATGATCGCGATGGACCTGATCCGGTTCGCGGCGCTGATGAGCGTTCCCTCCGCCTACGTGCTCGGCTGGCTGAGCTTCGCTCAACTCCTGGTTGTGGCGGTCGTTGTCGGCGCGGCCGACATCGCCTTCACCGCTGCGAGCGGAGCATGTCTGAAGGCGCTCGTCCGGTCCGAGGATCTGCTCGTTGCGAACGGGCGGTTCGAGGCCACGACCTGGACCGCCACCGCGCTCGGGCCGCCGCTCGGTACCGCCGCGATCGGGCTGGTGGGCCCGGTGATGAGCGTGGCGGCTAACGCGGTCAGCTTCCTCCTCTCGGCCGCGGGGATTCGCGCCATCGGCGGGCAGGAGCCACGTCCCACGCGAACTGCCACATCGTCCCGGCCTGGAGCCGGCGACCTGCTGGAGGGATGGCGGTACATCCTCGCCAGCCCGACGCTGCGCCCATTGTTCTTCAACACTGTCCTGGTCAACGGCCTGATCATGGCAGCCTTGCCATTGCTCGCCGTCCTCATGCTCGGCGACCTCGGGTTCGCACCCTGGCAATACGGCCTCGCCTTCGGCCTCCCCTGCATCGGCGGCCTCATCGGCTCGCGACTGGCCCGCCCACTCCTCACACGGTTCGGACAGCACAAGGTCATGCTCGCCGCCGGGACGCTACGTGCGTGCTGGCCACTCGGATTGGCCTTCATCAGCCCCGGCCCCACCGGGCTCTTCCTCGTCATCGCCGTCGAACTCGGGCTGATCACCTGCATGAGCGTGTTCAACCCGGTATTCGCTACCTACCGGCTCGAACAGCTCCCGTCGGACCGGGTCGCCCGCACGCTGTCTGCCTGGTCGATCACCAGTAAAGCCACCATCGCGGCCATGACCGGCGTGTGGGGCCTGTTGGCCGGCCTCACCAGTCCCCGCACCGCGATCGCGATCGCCGGTCTCCTCCTCCTGACGACCTCGCTCCTCCTCCCTCGACACGACCGCACGCCCCAGCTCAAGAACGTCGACCAGGTACTATCGGAAAGGCAAACAATCGTATGAGCACCGCCCCCGCGCTCGATCCCGCACACACCGCCCTGCTCGTCATGGACTATCAGCCCGCGATCCTCGCGCTGCTACCTGAAAGCGACAGTGAAGCTCTGCTGGGACGTATGGAAAAGGTAATCGCCAACGTTCGCGCCAGGGGCGGTACCGTCGCCTATGTTCGGGTCGGCTTCACCGAGGCCGATTGGGCGGCAATCCCGCCCACCAACAGGTCTTTCGCACCGATCGCCCAGCACCGTCTCATGCACCACGCAGACCTTGACACCGCTATCCACGAACGTCTCGCTCCCCGGGACGGGGACATCATCGTGCGTAAGATCCGTTACGGAGGCCTATCCACCACTGACCTCGATCAGCGGCTGCGCGAACACGGCATCACCACTCTGATCATCGCGGGCATCAGTACCAGCGGCGTCGTCCTGTCCACCGTCCTCGACGCGGCCGACCGCGACTACCGGCTCTACGTCCTGGCCGACGGCATCGCCGACCCCAACCCCGAAGCGCACGAGGTCCTGCTCCATCAGGTCTTTCCCTCACGGGCTCACATTCTCGAAACCGCCGAGTTGCACACCCTCCTGCGGGCTGACTGACGCCAGCCGCGCCCGCTCGACGTGGCACGGCCCGCGACTCCCGAGGATTTCCCAGCCCCAAAACAGCGGGGCCGTACGCGCTGACCTGCTGTGATTCAGCGCGCACGGCGACGGGCGGCGTACACGGTGGTTGAGGTCACACGTCCTTGTTAGATGGGCGTACCGCTTTGGCTATTCCATGCCGGACCTAGCCTCCGTCGGGGTTGGAGTTTCGAAGGGAGACACGCGATGTGCCGCGCTATTGCGCCGTCGACGAGCGGTCGCAACACCGGCGATGACGGCGATTACCGTCACGGCCAATGACAGCTGCGTAGAGTGACGGGTTGACGGTGCCAGGGCAAGACCCACAAGGATGGCTGCCAGAGCGATGAGCACCAGCCAGGTCATGTAGGGGAACCCCCACATCCGCACGGGCAGTTCCGCCTCCCGTCCTTCTCTCTGCGCTCGCGTGCGTCCACGCAGTTGCGTGATCGCAATGGCGAAATAGACCACCAGCGCCAGTGCTCCGGTCGAGTCCAGCAAGAACGTGAACAAGATCTCGGATGGCAGGAAGAAGTTCGCTGCCACCGTGGCGAATCCTCCGACAGACGCCGCCAGCACGGCGGCCACTGGCACACCGCGGCGGTTGAGCCTGGTGAACGGCCTCGGGGCCTCGCCTCGACGCGCCAGAGCGAACACCATGCGCGAGGCGCTGTAGATGCCGGAGTTGAGGCAGGACAGCAGGGCGGTGAAGACGACAGCATCCATGATTTGCGGCGCCAGTGGGACACCCAAGTGATCCAGGACTGCGACGAACGGGCTGCGCGTGACCTCAGCGGAGTCGGAGGGAAGCAGCGTCACGATCAGCGCCATTGATCCGATGTAGAAGATCAGAATCCGCACCACCACGGTGCGCATGGCGAGGGCGACCGCTTGCCGCGGCGCCACGGCCTCGCCGACGGCGACCGTCACGACCTCGGTACCGAAGAATGAGAAAACCACCGCCAGCATGGCCAGCATCACGGCGCCGATGCCGTGGGGGAAGAACCCGCCGTTGCCGGTGAGATTGGCCAGTCCTGGAGCGTCATGGCCGGGGATCCATCCCAGCACCGCTGCCGTCCCGATGATGAGAAACAGCGTGATCGCCAGGACTTTTACCGATGCGAACCAGAACTCCATCCGGCCGAAGGCCCGTACCGTAGCGAGGTTTACGGCGGTGAAGACGATCACGAACGTCAGAGCGGCGGCCCATTCCGGCACCCCTGGTAGGGTGCGGTGTGCGATCGCCGCAGCCGCCACGGCTTCGAATCCCACCATGACAGCCCACATGTAGGCGTAGAGCCAGCCGATGGCGAGCCCGGCCCACGCGCCGATTTCTCGTGTGGCGTACGTCGAGAACGAACCGGAGTCCGGTGAGGCTACGGCCAGCTCGGCCAGCATGCGCATCATGAGGACGACCAGGCCACCAACGGCGAGGTAGCCGACGATGATTCCGGGCCCTGCGGAGTTGATGGCGCTGCCGCTACCGACGAACAATCCTGCGCCGATGACTCCGCCGATTGCGATCATGCCCATCTGCCGTTGGCTAAGGCTTGCGCGCAGGCTGTTGGCGGGATCTGTGGGGGATGCGGGTGTGTGGTTGTGTGAGGCATTCATGGTTGCCCTTCTGCGCACCTCAATGTCCGAGGTGCGGCTGGACCGTTGACTCCCCGGGTCTTGCATGGGTGATAGGGCACATGTATACATCATGTTCATGAGAAGTCGACAGTCCCCGAAAGATTCAGCGTCAGCGCAAGACGTGACCTACAACTGGATCAAAGAGCACATCGGCGGGATACCGCGAGACGAAGGGACGTTCCTGACCGAGGGAGCCATCGCCGAGGCCGCAGGCACATCACGCACACCGGCCCGAGAGGCGCTGCTCCGCCTTGAGGCAGAGGGGCTATTGCAGATCGTGCCGAAGAAGGGCGCTTTCGTTCCACCGATCTCCGACGCCGACATGCAGGCGGCGATGCAGGCACGTGAACTGGTTGAATCCTGGTGTATTCGTCAGGTGAGCCCGGCAAGTCCGGAACTCCTCGCTGTCCTGGAGCGCCTCCTGGACGCTCAGCGCCAACTTCTGGACGACCCGGGCGCGTTCATCGACTGCGACCGTGCCTTCCACCGCACGATCGTGCGTCATGCCGGAAATCCCCTGCTACAGGAGTTCTATGAGTCCCTGCGCGACCGGCAGGTACGCATGGGGCTCAGGGCCGTTGGTGCAAGCAAGGACCGTGCCGAGATGGTGATCGCCGAACACGGGGCCATTGTGGACGCGCTCCGGTCCGGGAATCCCCGGAACGCTGCCGATGCGTTGACTGACCACCTGTCCAGTACCCTCCGCGCGCTTGGTGCGGTGAGCAGCGCGGTCGACCTCTCGGAGTCGCCATGGTCGACCTAGCGCTGGTACGGGTGGCCAGCCCTGCCAACGAGCCTGCCGAGGCACGAAGGAATCGAGTGGGCAGGGCTGGCCACCCGGCCGCGGCGCGGACCTGGAAGCAGTTCTGCCGCGAACTATCCTCCGTCCTGGGGCAGCAGTTGGGGCATCGATTCGAAGGTGAGTCTGGTCCGCCTGATGTGCAGGGCGACCAGCGCTGATACGTCTTCGGGTGAGGACCGGCGGATCGCATCCAGGATCAACTGATGTTCAAGGTGAGACACTTCCAGCCGCTGCTCTCCTGGAAGCCAGGAGTAGACGTTGCGGTACTGCTGGCTGGTCTCCCACAGAGATTCGATCATCCGGACAAGCCTCGGCATGTCGCAGGCTTGGTAGATCAGATGGTGAAACTCTAGGTCAAGCTCATGAAAGCGTGCGTCGCCCGTGCGCATGGCAGTGAGGTCCTCGAGAACATGGGCGATCTTGGCGATGGCTTGCTCGTCCAATCGGGATACCGCTATTCCGGCTGCAAACGGTTCGAGTCGCTCACGCAGGAGGTAGACCTCTCGTAGATCGGCCAGGTTGAGCTCCGCCACGCGTGCGCCGGCGTTGGGCCGGATGATGACTCGCCCCTCGCTGGAAAGTTCCCGCAACGCTTCACGGACGGGAATGCGACTTGTGCCATGCCGCTTCGCGATGACGTCCTGACGAATGGGATCGCCTGGGCGCAGAACTCCGTTGCGGATGTCCGCTCTCAGTTCGGCGGCGATCGTGTCGACGACAGTGAGACTGTCGGTGGCGGCCGAAGGGTTGTTCCTGCGCATGGTGGGCCCCGATCTCCATCGTCTCATGAGCTCGGAATCACGATAGCGATCTCGTCGAGCCGCACAGCATCTCTGAACTACGTTTGTCGTCCTGGTCAGAGGCATGCCGCGGCTATCAAGGGGGTGGCTTCTTGCAGTGTCGTCACAGATGCCACTGTTGAGGCCAGCGTGCCGAACTGGGATGGGGGGTGGCCTGCGGCCTTGAGTCGATCAGCGCAAATATCAGAGAGCCGGCCCCACGTGAATGCGAACGTGTCGTCGGTGGGGACAAGTGTGTTGGACAGCGTGCGATCGTTGGCGAGGGTTACCTCAAGGCGGGCGGCGAGCGGGGGCAGTTTCGGATCGGCGATGATGCGCACGCGTTCACTGAGGTGTGCCGCCTGGGCATCGTTGTGAGGTTGGTGCAGGAGATCGAGGTCCAGCTCACCGTGCGTCAGCGTTGTTGCGACACAGTACGCGGCACTCATGAGTGCGCCGGAGAGGGTTTGCGGCCTGGCATTGCAAATCCCGGGGTAGGCCCAGTCTTCCGGGTTGAGGAAGCACCGGATCTCCTTGATCGAAGCGGGGTCCGCTGCCAGCTTCGGAACGAAGCCAACGGCAAGCGCGATCGGCGCCTGCAGGATGTTGCAGGCCGAGTACCACTTGTAGACGGTGTCGATGATGCGCCACTTGACGCACGAGTCCGGCTCCAATTCGTGGTCGAGCCGATGTGCCGCGGTGACGTGGTCACCTCGCCGAGCGTCGTCATGCCATAGAAGGGGGAGGGCATCGTCGTGGAAGGTGCCAGCGGCTCCTTGGAAACCGGCACGCACCAGTTGGACTGCGCGGACTCCCGCCTGTGCGGACAGCCCGAGTTGGATTGACCAGTCATCGGACCCGTCCACAAAAGTTCTGCTCAGGCCTGCTGAGAAGTTGACTGACAGCGCGATTGCATTCGCTATGCCTTGCGTATCCAGGCCTGCTGCCACAGCTGCGGAGGTAGCCGATCCAATCCCGCCGAACGCGGCTGAGGCACGCAGCCCTCTGGCCATGACGCCGGATACGAAGGCCTCTCCCACCAGAGCGGCTGTCTCCCAACCGGCGACGAGCGCCGACACAAGCGCGCTTCCCGTGATTCCACTCTCCTCGGCCGTGGCCAAGAGTGCCGGAAGAATGGCGCTTCCCAAATGGGCTTGTGATGGGTAATGCGTGGAGTCCAGCGCGAGGGCGTGAGTGCGTACCCCTCCCAAGAACGCCGCGTCACTCGGATCGTGCTTCGCCCGGGTGCCGAGCGGGGTGGCTGCGTTTCGTCTGCGGGTGCCGCTCATACTCACAAGGACCGTCGCCTTGTCGACCACTGGACCGCTTGCGAGCATTGCACAGGACAGATCGTTGAGCAGCACCGATGTGGCTGCGGTGAGGACTGGTTCGGGAAGTTCCATCTGCGCTATTCGTTGTGCTCGCTGGGCGAGCAGCCATAGGCGATGCCCTGTCTGGGGTGTCACCGGCGCGCTACCTGCCGCTCGCGACTTCAGCGGGCGGACCGTCGGGGAGGAGATATCCCGTGGCGATGTCCTCGACCGTGCGTCGCCGACGAATCACGTGTGTCGTGTGCCCGTCCACCATCACGGTGGGCGGCAGCGGCAGGGCGCAGTATTCCGTGGACACGGATTCGCAGTATGCGCCTTGGTCGAGCAGGGCGATCAAATCACCGTGAGTGAGCGTCGGCATCGCGACGGGAGGAGTTACCTCATCCGGCGCGCACGTGGCGCCGGCGATGTGTACGCGTTCGGTGCAGGGCTCCGTCATCTTGGTCGCGGCGACCGCGGGATGGTAGACGTCCACCATGAGACGTCTGACGAAGTGGTAGGCGGACGTGTCCTCGAGGAAAAGCCATTGCCGCTGCTCATCTCGGACGTAAGCCGATTTACGCACGCCCACGCGTGCGACGAACACCGCAGCGTTGGAGACGATGTAACCGCCGGGCTCGGCCCAGATCTCAACCTCGGGCAGACCGGCCTCGGCGAGCAGGCGTGCCGTGTAACCGGCCGTGGCGTCGGCTACCGCGTCGATCTCCGGCAGGCTGCGTACGGCTCCGGGGCCGTACCCGGTGTCTGTCTTGACGCGATACCCGCCGCCGTAGTTGAAGACCTCGAGGGTGATGCCCCGAGAGCGATGTAGCTCGGTCGCGATCGCAACGAGTTGCTCGACGACGCGCCTGCGGCGTCGGATGTCGAGCTCCGCGTTGTAGGCGGAGTCGTAGGCGGTGAAGCCCAGGTGATGATGAAGCCCGACTAGACGGATCCCAGAGGTCTGCGCGATCAGGTCGGCCGCGCGCAGCACGTCCGCGTCAGTCAGACCGAACTTCGTCTCAAGCTCCGATGTGAACATGCTCTGGTCGTCATGGTGGCGTTCCAGGTCGGTCGCCAGGCGCAAGGCGACCTTCACCTCGCCATCGGTCGGCCGCAAGAGGGAGATCAGCTGATCGAGCTCGTCCAGAGAGTCGACGTTCACCATGGCGACCTGCGCGTCGATCGCCCACCTCAGGTAGGCGGGCGACTTGCAGTTGCCGTTGGCGACGACGCGGTCGGGGGCCACACCTGCTCGCTCGGCGAGTACCGCGTGTCCGAGGCTGGCGACATCGACCATGGCGCCTTGTCGTACGAGCGTGGAGATGACAGCCGGAGCCGGGTTGGCCTTGCTGGCGTAGACGATTCTGTTGCGGGGATTGAGCTGCCGAAAGGCGCCAGTGATCGTCTCCAGATTATGACGAAGCGTACGCGCCGACATGATCCATAGCGGTGCACCGTACTGCTGTACCAGCTCGGCGACCGACTGGCCCTCCACGGTCAGTGTGCCGAGCTCGTCGGTGTCGAGCCCGACATCGTGCACGCGAAGCCTTGAAGTGGATGCGGTCGGAGTCTCATGTCCGCTTGCATGATGCGAGATTGTATGCATATTGGACAGAGTAGGGCGAGAAAGTGCACTGTCAAGGGGTGATTTATCTTGGATTGCATACGAAACGACGTTGAGCAGCCAGACCAGCCAGGGCGCCCTTCCGGAGGCGCACGAGAGGCGGGCGTCCGAATCTCGACCGCCCAAGCAACCCCGAACAGAGGAACGAAGCAAGATCACGACCCCAGAATTGCCGCTTGCCGATCTGCTGTACCACTTGTATACATGTTGCCTATGAGGAGTGAAGCGGGGATGAACTCGCGGGCCGGGGTCGGCGCAGGGCATGGCCTATCGGTGGCCGAAGCGATCGTGCGACACGCAGGCAATCCTGTGCCGGCCGGTGAGGCGGAACAGGTGGGGCAGGCGGTTGCAGCCCATCTGTCCAGCACACCGGCGGCTGTTCAGGTGCCCGACATGCCTGACCGGACCGGTGGACTGTCCGCGGAGGGACTCCTATGAAGATCGCGATGCTCCAGGTCGCCAGCCCGCGAGAGGAATCCCCGAGCGCGCGACGATCCCGGGTCGGCCGGATGCTCACCGCAGCGCGTGGAGCCGACCTGGTCGTGCTGCCCGAGCTGTGGGCTGTCGGCTACTTCGCGTTCGACACCTATGCCGAGCAGGCCGAGACACTGGATGGTCCCACCGTCACGGCCGCCCGGGGATGGGCCAGGGAGCTCGACGCCCACGTGCACCTCGGCAGCATCGTGGAGCGTGATCCGCACGGGCGCCTTTACAACACGGCCGTACTGATCGCTCCGGACGGGGAGATAGTGCACACCTATCGCAAGGTGCACGTCTTCGGTCACGCATCCCGCGAGAGGGAGCTCCTCACCCCAGGGGACGCCCTCGAAGCCGCCGACACCAGACTCGGTTCACTCGGCGTTACCACCTGCTACGACCTGCGCTTCCCGGAACTGTGGCGTTCCTTGGTGGATCTCGGCGCCAAGTCCGTCATCGTGCCGGCCGCCTGGCCGGCTGCCCGCCTCGAGCACTGGAGATTGTTCACGGCCTGCCGCGCCGTCGAGGAGCAGGTGCTGCTCATCGCGTGCAACGCGGTCGGCATTCAGGAGGGTGGCGTCGAACTGGGAGGTCACAGCCGCGTCGTGGATCCCTGGGGGACCGTCCTCGTCGAGGCCGGCGAAAAGGAGGGAATCACCTTCTGTGATGCGGATCCCGCCCTGGTCGACATCGTCCGGGCGGACTTTCCTGTGCTCGCAGATCGCCGCTGGGCGCCCCCCGCCCGCACCGATCACGTCCCGAGAGCGGGGCAGTGAGGAAATGACCATGACGGAAGCCTCGCCGCCCCTGATGGTGAAGGTCGCCGGCACCGGAGAGCAACTGGCGCTCCGCCCGGACCGGCTGGTCGTGGCCGGATACACGGCCAAGGATCAGATGGCTGTGGCCGAGCACATCGCTGAACTGGCCAGAATCGGTGTTGCTCCGCCACCGACCGTGCCCGCCTTCTATGACCTCGATCCGCGCCTGCTCACCACCGATCCGGTGATCGAGGTGATTGGGGCGTCGACGTCCGGCGAAGTGGAGCCGGTCGTGATCCGCCACGGCGACCGCCATTTCCTGGCGGTCGGCTCCGATCACACGGACAGAGACCTGGAACGCACCGACATCGCCGCGTCCAAGGCAGCCTGCCCCAAACCACTCGGCAACACGGTAATGGAGATCGGCGCTGATCTGTTGACGGTGGACTGGGACCGCCTCTCCGTCGATTCCACCGTGAACGACCAGCCCTATCAGGCAGGCAGTGTGGCCACACTGCGCCCCCCTGACGAGCTGATGCAGAGGATGACCGCCGTACTCGGTGACATCACCCAAGACGTGGTGCTGTTCTGCGGCACCTTACCGCTGCTCGGTGGAACGTTCGTACACGGCCGCTCCTGGCGTGTGCGCCTCCACCTTCCCGGGGGACAAACCATGACCCACACATACGAAACCAAGCAAAGGGGCGTCTGATGCGTACTGGATCCGACTACCTGGCCTCGCTCAAAGACTCACGGTGTATCTATGTGGACGGCGCTCCCGTGGAGGATGTCGCCCACCACCCGGCTTTCGCCCCGATCGCGAACACCATCGGCGCGCTGTTCGATCTGGCCGCCGACCCGGCGGCGAACATGACACGGATCGATCCGAACACCGGCACCGTGGTCAACCGTTTGTTCACCACACCGCGCACTCGGGAGGACCTGACCGCGTTCCGGATCGCCGCCACCACGTGGGCCAGACAGACACACGGCTGGGTGGGGCGCAGCCCCGATCACGTGGGCGCGTTCTTCGCCGCCTTCGCCGCCCACCCCGAGGCCTTCGACGGCGGTGAGCGCGACTTCGCCGCGAACGTCCTCGCTTACCAGAAGCGGATCATGGAGAGGGATCTCTATCTCTCCTACGCGATCATTCCACCACAGGTCTCCAGGGCCACCACGGCCCACGCCTGGAACGGTGAGCTGATCCAGGTTGGCGTAGCTGAGGAACGAGCAGATGGCATCGTCGTCCGCGGCGCCCAAATGCTCGCCACCGGCGGAGCGGTCGCCGACGAGATCTTCGTATCGTGCATCAAACCACTCAGTGCCGAGGACCGCGACTTCGCACTCAGCTTCGCCGTGCCAGTCGGAGCGCAAGGCCTCAAGCTGTACTGCCGCCGGCCGTACGCGCCCTCGGCGACCAGCGCCTACGACTACCCCTTGACCACCCGGTTCGACGAGACCGACGCCCTCCTGGTGTTCGACGACGTCTTCATCCCCTGGGAGCGGGTGTTCGTCTACCGCGACGTAACGGGCCTGCACCGGCAGTTCTTTCAGACCGGCGCACATGTGCTGGGCAACTGGCAGGCGCAGATCCGGCTTGCCGTGAAGCTCCAGTTCTTGGCCGGGCTCGCCCGCAAGGTCGCTGAGGTCAACGGCGTCGACAAATTCCCCGGCGTGGTGGAGAAGCTGGGCGAACTGGCCAGCGTGGCCTCGCTCGTGGAGTCCGCGGTGTTGGCCGCCGAATACACCGCTGCTCCCGACGAGCAGGGCCTGTGGCGCCCTGGCGCCCGAGCGGTGTACGGCGCGATGGGCCTGCAGGCCGAGTTCTATCCGCGCGTGCTCGCCATCCTGCGCGACTTGGTCGGTGGCGGTGTCCTTCAGGTGCCCTCCAGCGTCGCGGACATGATCACCCCGGAGTCGCGCGCTGACATCGACCGTTACATCCACAGCCCGAACGCTCCGGCCGAGGTGCGGGTGAAGCTATTCAAACTCGTCTGGGACGCGGTGGGCAGTGAGTTCGCCGGACGCCACCACCAGTACGAGATGTTCTACGCCGGCGCGCCTTTCGTGGTGAAGGGCTACGCATACCGCAACTACGCCTTTGACGGCCCGCTCGCCGACGTCGAGACGTTCCTGTCGAGCTACAGCATCGAAACGACGTCCGCCTGACCGATCACCTAGGAGCAGTTCACTGATGAGCAAACCCGAGCACGAGTTCTTCCCGGTCACCGAGATCGACTTCACCGTCTGCCCAGGCGGCGACCCCAAGATTACCGAGCGGATCCTCGCCAAGGACCCGGAGACCGGTGTCGCCACACGCATCCTGCGATATGCGCCCGGCGCGGACTCCAGTCCCATGGGGGTGCAGAAACACGACTTCTGGGAAGAGGTTTACATCCTGGAGGGCTCCTTCATCGACCTTACGCTCGGGGAAACCTTCAACGCCGGGATGTACGCCTGCCGGCCGCCGGGCATGCCCCACGGTCCCTGGCGTACCGATGAGGGCGTGGTGACCTTCGAGGTCCGCTACCGCGTCTGACTCTCCAGCACTGAATTGGAGTCCTTCCATGACCACCCCCTCCTCCGCGGCCACCGTCGTGGACTCCATGACGATGCGTCGCGCAATGGGCCGCTTCGCCACCGGAGTCGCAGTCATCACCACCAGCGCCGGTGGTGTTCCGCATGGCATGACCGTCAACTCGCTGACGTCTGTCTCTTTGGAGCCGCCGCTCCTTCTCGTATGCCTCACCACCGGCGCGCGCACCACCGACGCCGTGACCGCTACCGGGCGATTCGCGGTCAACATCCTTTCGGTCCGCCAAGAGCACCTCGCGCTGCGCTTCGCCAAACGCGGAGCCGATCATTTCGCCGGCCTGGACATCGTCTACGGCCGGCACCAGGTCCCCATCATCCCGGATGCCTTCGCGCACCTGCAGTGCACGATCGAACGGCATTTCGTGGCCGGTGACCACATTGTGGTCATCGGTGAAGTCCATGAGATCTGGGAACGCGATGGTCAACCGCTCGGCTACCTCGGAGGCACGTTCAGCAACGTCACCATCCGCGGCCACGAACCCATCCAATGGTTCTTCTGACCTGGCCACCCGGTCCGGCAGTCGACGACGGGTGGCACCGCTCTGCTCGCCAATAGCCTCGCAGCACGTGGGACAGGGCGGTTCGCCAGAGGGGACGTCCTGTGCTCCCTCGGGTGATGGCTGGACCGGATGTTTCGTCTCTCGATAAGAGGCCGTGACCGGAATCGAACCGGTGTGTACCGCTTTGCGGGCGGGTCCCTGGCCACTCGGGCACACGGCCACCGCGGAGGAGTCCGGCCGCCCACCTCTTGCATCTCTTACTCACTCAAGTTAAAAATTACCTATGCAAGTAAGAAGAGGGGATTCGGTTACGAGCTCCGCCAGACGGGCGCAGATCGTGACGGCCACCATCGAGACGATCGCCGAACTCGGCTACAACCAGGCGTCCTTCGCCCGTATAGCCGAGCGCACCGGGCTCAGCAGCACGCGCCTGATCTCCTACCACTTCGACAGCAAGGACGAGCTGATCGGTCAGGCGCTCGCCACGATCTACGACAGGCTCGCGGTGTTCATGACCGGCCGGGTCAGCGCCCACAGCACGCCGGGCGAGGCTCTTGAGGCCTACATCCGCTCGCTGGTGGAGTACATCCGGGATCACCGCGCCGAGATGCGCGCCGCCGTGGAGATCTTTCTGAACTTCCGGCCGGAAGGCGGCTCCGCGGCGCAGGACGCCGCGACCAACCTGTCCGCCCTCGCCCACATCGAGCGGCTGCTGGCCTGGGGCCAGGAGACCGGCGAGTTCCGCCCGTTCAGCACCAGGGTGATGGCGATGACCGTCCAGCGCGCGCTCGACGGCCTGCCCTTCCTCCTGGAGGCCGACCCGGACGCCGACCTGGCCGAGTACGCCGATGAGCTGGCCCAGCTCTTCGCCCGGGCCACCAGGGCCACGCCGTGAGCCCCCGTCTCAGGAGCCTGCTCACCGTGACGGTGGACATCGCCCTGCCGATCGCCCTGTACTACGTGCTGCGCGCCACCGGTGTCAGCGAGCACACCGCGCTGCTCGCCGGCTCGCTCCTGCCCGGCATGAGCCTCGCCTCCTCCCTCGTACGGCGACGCAGACCCGACGGCCTGGACCTGTTCATGACCGTGATGATGCTGGGCAGCGCAGCGGTCTCCCTGCTCATCCATGACGCCAGGTTCCTGCTGGCAAAGGACGGCTGGTTCATGGCGGCCGCGGGCGCCTGGTTCCTGATCACCGCCCGCGGCGACAGGCCGCTGGCCTTCGCTTTCTCCCGCTTCATACTGGAGGGGCGGATCGGCCCCAACCGCGAGTCGTGGGACCTGCTGTGGGAGCGGCTGCCTGCCTTCCGCAAGATCTGGCGAGTGGCGACAGTCATCTACGGCGCCGGGCTGCTGCTCGACGCCGCCGTGCGGATCGTCATGGCCTACACCCTGCCCGGGGACGTGGTCCCCGGACTCGGCGCCGCGCAGTACGGCGTCTTTCTGGTCCTGATGCAGGTCGTCTTAAACGCCTACCTGATTCCCACTGGCCTCTACAACCGCTATTCCAGGCTCTACAGGGAGGTGGGCGCATGAACAACTCCCCCGCCTGCCCGAACGTACTCGCCGCCGCCGCTCCGCGCTCCGGGCCGTCGCCGTACCACCGGCCGGAGCGGCGCTCACCGCACGATCGGCGAGGTCGCCACGGATGACCGGCGGCGGGAAGTCCCCCGCTGATAGCTTTAGCCGTAAGGAATTGGCTCGGTCAGGTGTGGTGCACGCCGGGAGGAGTTGCAGGTGGTCGTTTACGCCGGACAGGGCGATGCCCGCCGTTCGATGGCCTTGCTGTGGCGTACCGCGGGGACAGGAGAGATCCGTCCCGGCCCGAAACCCGGGCTGAGCGTCGACCTGATCGTGGACACGGCCATCACCGTCGCCGACACCGACGGAATGGCGGCGCTGTCCATGCGCGCGGTCGGCGAACGGCTCGGGCGCACCGGCATGGCCCTCTACACCTACGTCCCCAGTAAAAGCGAGCTGGTCGACCTCATGTACGACCGGGTCCTCGGCGAACTGCCATCCGACTACGAGCACGAAGCGGGCTGGCGAACCGCCCTGACGTCGTGGGCCCGCGACACCTGGGCGTTCTACCTGCGGCACCCGTGGGTGCTGCAGGTGTCACAGGCCAGGCCCGTACTGGGTCCCAACGAGTACGTCACCCTGGAGACAGTGGTGCGAATCCTGCGCGCGACCGGGCTGGGGGCCACGGTGCTGCGACGCGTCGTCGGGATGCTGTTCAACTTCGTGCGCGGCGCGGCGCAGACGGTCGCCGAGTCACGGCAGGCTCCGACGGCGACCGGGGTCTCCGACGACGAGTGGTGGCTCACCCGTTCGGCCACGCTGCTGGAGATCGCCCCCGATTTCGCCGACCGCTTCCCGATGGTGACCTGGCTCGAAAACATAACGGCCGAGCCGCCGCAGGACGACTCCCTGCCCTACCTGGAGCGAGAGGCCAGGAAGACCTTCGAGGTCAGTCTCACCGTCCTCCTGGACGGGATCGAGGCGACCGTGAACAGAACCCCCGCCTCGGTGAATCCCCTGCATGTTCAGCAAGCGTAAAACAGTTTGACGTTAAACTATAATGGGCCGAATAGGATGCACCGCATGAGCCAAGGCAGAAGCCGGGAGGCGGGCGACGGCAGGCACGGGGACGCCATAGACACCATCCTCGACCAGTGGCGGCACGAACGCCCTGACCTGGACCTCTCCGCGATGGGCATCTTCGGCAGGCTCACACGCCTCTCCCACATCATCGGCCCGGCAGTCGAAGAGGCATCCGCACGGCACGGCATGCGCCGCGGAGAGTTCGACGTGCTCGCCTCGCTCAGACGCTCAGGCCCGCCGTACACTCTGACGCCCTCAGAGCTGTCCGCGGCCCTCATGATGTCGCGAGCGGGCATGACCAACCGCCTCGACCGCCTCGAGAAGGCCGGGCTCGTGGAACGGAACCCCGCCCCGGACGACCGCAGGAGCTTCCAGGTCACCCTCACTCCCAAAGGCCGCGAGGCCGCGGACGCCGCGCTCACCGAGCACGCGGCCAGCCTCGGCCGGCTGCTGTCCGGACTCACCGGAGAAGAGCGAAGGATTCTCGACCGGACCATGCGCGTCCTGCTGCGAACCGTCGACAGGTCCGCCGCCCGCGGACAGACAGCGGGAAACAACGGGCAGGCCGGGCCGAGACCTCGCCCAAGAGGGTGAACCCTGCCACCAGGCCACGAACACCCCGCGAGAAGCTCGTCACCACCTTTCCAGAGCATCGGCGACACCAGCGCGAACAGCACCGAAGGCCCGCTTCGAGTAGGACCTGTGCCCATCGGAGGTGATCCGCGCCTACTCCCCCGCGCCCATCACCGCCCTGATTCTGAGTTGTCTTGAAATCGCCCACCGCCTTTACAAAGTAGATCAAAAAGGCGGATGTCTCACCATGCCATCGAGGCCAGGCATCGCGAGCGGCCTCGAAGGGCCCCGGCACCGCACTGCCGCCCAGCGGCCCCGGATCGCGCAGCCGCGTACGTCGAGCAGGAGCCGGAGGGCGTGGGCGGCGCCAGCAGCGGCCCAGACCAGGAGCGAGGCCCTGACTATTAATTTTTCACATCGTTGAGATATCTGAGCCTAGACCTTGAGATGTCAGTGCTTTAACTTTGCGATGACAAGCTGGCCATCGAGAGCAAGGGATTAGCGAGATGCGCCGAACTGTCTTCCTTCTGACCGTAGGGATCCTTGGGTTAACCGTGGCCACCGGCTGCGGCACCCCCGCTGATGACTCAGGAGCGCCGTCCGCGAAGGCGAAGGGGCCGATCATCATCGGGATGGCGGTCGCGCGCTCCGGGTTCGCCGCGCCCTACGACCTCGGGCCGTCCCGCGGCGCCGAGCTCGCCGTGGCGGACATCAACGCCCGCGGCGGCGTCCGGGGGCGCCCCCTCGAGCTCAAGTACGGCGATACGAAGTCCGACCGGGCGCTCGGCATCACCGTGGGCGTCGACCTGCTGTCGCAGGGGACGGAGGTCATGTTCGTCACGTGCGACTTCGACCTGGGAAGCCCCGCGGCCATTACGGCGACCAGCAAGAACGTCGTGGCGGTGTCGCCCTGTGCAGGCTCCTCGCAGTTCGACGTGCCCACGCTGGGACCGCTCGCGTACTCCATGGGCACCAAGAGCGCGGCCGGGGCGACGAACATCGCCCAGTTCGCCTATGACCAGGGCTACCGGAAGGCGTATCTCTGGCGGGACCCGAGCATCACGCATACGAAGGAGACCTGCGCCGCGTTCGAGTCGAAGTTCAGCACCCAGCCGCAGGCCAAGGTGATCGGGAGCGACACGATCCAACCGCAGCAGACGTCGTTCGCCGGTCAGATCGCGCGGCTGCGCGAGTCAGGCGCCGACGTGCTCGAGCTGTGCAGCTACAACCCGGGAGCGGTCACGGCCCTGCGTCAGCTCCGAGCCGCGGGCGTCGACATCCCGGTGATGTCGAACGTCGCCATGGACGGCGACTACTGGCTGAAGGGCGTCCCGAACCTGAAGAACTTCTACTACGACGCCTTCGGGTCGCTGTACGGCGATGATCCGCGCGCGGACGTGAACGACTTCTTCGCGCGATACAAGGCGAAGTTCGGCGAGCCTGCCGTCACCTCCTACGCGCTCACCGGCTATGCGACGATCCAGATAATCGCCAAGGCGATCGAGACGGCGCAAACCACCAGCGGCCCTGAGCTGGCGAAGGCGATCGACGGCCTGGGGTCGTACGAGACGATCGCCGGCCCCACGGGGTACAGCGCGAAGCAGCACATCGTGACCGACCGTCCCTCGGCGATCATGAGCGTCGAGGGAGGCCGGATCAGCCCGGTCGCCATGTACGCCGGCGGACGCAAGACCAAGGAAGGCTGAACCGGATGCGTCAGCTGCTCCGCACGAACCACGTCACCGTGCGCTTCGCAGGACTGTGCGCGCTGGACGACGTCGGGCTCGAGCTGGACCACGGCGAGATCCTCGGGCTGATCGGACCGAACGGGGCCGGGAAGACGACGCTGCTCAACGTGCTGTCGGGCTTCCAGCGCCCCACCACGGGCGAGGTCGAGCTTGACGGCCGCCAGATCACCGGCTGGGATCCTCCCCGTCGGGCGAGGGCGGGCATCAGCCGGACGTTCCAGGACGTCCGGCTCTTCCCGAACATGACCGTGCTCGAGAACTGCGAGGCGGCGGTGGTCGCCTGCGGGGGAACGTGGGCGACCGCGCGCGACCGCGCGAGTCAGGCGCTGGACTGGTTCGACCTGAATCAGAGCGCCGACGTCCTGGCCCGCGACCTGCCCTACGGAGTGGAGAGGCGGGTCGGCATGGCCCGGGCCCTCTGCGCTCGGCCACGAGTGCTCCTGCTCGATGAGCCGGCGGCAGGCCTCAACGATGAGGAGAGCGCCGCGATGGGACGGACCGTGCGGCAGATTCACGAGGAGATCGACTGCGGGATCATCGTGATCGAGCACGACGTGCGCATGATCCTCAGCCTGTGCGATCGCGTGCACGTCCTCGACCACGGCGTCACTCTCCGGGTCGGCAGCCCCGAAGAGATCCGGACGGATCCCGAGGTCGTGTCCGCATATCTGGGGGCGGAGGCAATGAAATGACGCTGCTCGAGGTCTCCGGCCTGCACGTCTCGTACGGGCCGATCGACGCCGTGAAGGGGGTTTCGCTCAGCGTCGAGCGAGGCGACGTGGTCGCGATCGTCGGTCCGAACGGAGCCGGCAAGTCCAGCACCATGCTGGCGATCCAAGGCCTGGTGCGGACGCGGAGCGGATCGGTCCGCTGGCGCGGCACGGACATCACGGGCTGGACGCCCGAGCGCAGGGCACGGGCGGGCATCTCATTCGTCCCGGAGTCACGCGGCGTGTTCCGCACGCTGTCAATCGGTGAGAACCTCCGTCTCGCCGGCTGCGCGCTGGCCACGGGCGCCGACGTCTCCGAACGGGTGCAACTGGCCCTGCGGCACTTTCCCGCGCTTGCGGATCGCCTCTCCGAGCGGGCCGCGGTGCTGTCCGGCGGCGAGTGCCAGCAGCTCGCGATCGGCCGGGCGCTGGTGGCCGCGCCCGAGTTGCTGGTCCTCGACGAACCTTCGCTCGGGCTCGCTCCGGTGGTGCTCGACGAGCTGTTCGCCGCCCTCGCCGCGTTGCGCGACGAGGGCCTGACGATCCTGCTCGTCGAGCAGAACGTCGCGCGCGCGGTGAAGCTCGCCGACCATCTGTTCTCGCTGCGAGGAGGCGTGATCGAGCGCGTGGACGAACCCGACGAGCTGCTGCGGAACCCCTCGTACCGGGCCAAACACCTGGGCATGGGGTGAGCGCGGTGGCTCAGAACCTCGTCAACGCGCTCAGCCTCGGCAGCCTCTATGCCTTGATCGCCCTCGGCATCGCACTGCTGTTCAGCATCATGGGACTGATCAACTTCGCGCACGGCGAGCTGATCATGATCGGGGGGTACGCGCTGCTGTGGTTCGCCGCGCTGCCGTTCGCCTTGGCGGCGGTGCTCGCCGTGGCCGTCGTCATCGGGTGCGGGCTTGCAATGGAACGGCTCGCCTTCCGCTCCGTGCGAGGGGCGAGCGGGGAGACACTGCTAATGACCTCCTTCGCCCTCAGCCTGTTCATCCAGGGCGGTGTGCTGCTGTTCGAGGGCGCCAACCCGAAGAGCGCCGACGTGCTCGGGAGCCTCGGCGCGAGTGTGGAGGTGGCTGGATTGTCCATCGGCAAGCTCGACATCACGATCATCGGTGTCACCGCGGTGCTGCTGCTGGGGCTCGCGTGGTTCCTGCGCAGGACGTCGCTCGGCGTCCAGATGCGCGCCGCGGCCGAGGACTTCAGGATGGCCCGCGCGCTCGGGGTGCGCGCCAACCTCGTCGTCGCCACCGCGTTCGGGGTGAGCGGCGCGTTCGCCGCGATCGCGGCGATCTTCCTGGTGGCGAGCACGGGCACGCTGACGCCGAGCATGGGCTTGAGCCCGGTGCTCGTCGGCTTCGTCGCGATCATGCTCGGTGGGCTCGGCCGGCTGTGGGCGGCGGCTCTCGGCGCGTACGTGCTCGCCCTGCTCTCCGTGATGCTTCAGGCGTATCTGCCCGATGGGGTAGCTCCATACCGGGATGCTCTGGTGTATCTCGGGATCGTGGTAATCCTCGTGTTCCGTCCGCACGGCATCGCGGGCCGCCCCGGGGCGGTGCGCGTATGACGAGCTCGCGTACCTCCGTGCTTGCGCGCAGCGCCCCCGCCGTCATCTGCACGCTGCTGGTGCTCGCGGTCAGCGGCCTGGCCCTGCTCGGTGCGGAGACGACCCAGCGGACAGCCACGCAGATGCTCGTGATGGGTGTCATCACCGTCGGCACGTACATCTTCGTCGGCAACTCGGGCGTGCTGTCCTTCGGTCACGTCGTCTTCGTCGCCGTGGGGGCGTATGCCACGGCGCTGATGACCATTCCCCACAGCCTGAAACAGGCGCTGCTACCCGCGCTTCCAGGTTGGCTCATGGAGCTCGAGCTCGGCCTACCCGAGGCACTGCTCATCTCCGGTCTGCTCTCCGTCCTGGTCGCAGTCGTCTTCTCACTGTTGACCCTGCGCTTGGAGGGGATGGCGGCCGGCATCGCGAGCCTGGCGCTGCTCATCAGCGTCAACGTGGTGATCAACAACTGGGACGCGGTCACGCACGGCTCGCAGGGGATCGTGGGGATCCCGGCCGATCTCACCATCGGCGCCACAGTTCCCTGGCTCATCGGCGCGATCGCCGTCGCCATGGCATACCAGCTGAGCCGATCCGGCTTCCGGCTGCGTGCCTCCCGCGAGGATTCCGTCGCCGCCGCCGCGTTGGGGATCCGCATCCGTCGCGACCGCTCGATCGCGCTCGTCATCAGCGCGTTCGTGTGCGGCGTCGGCGGTGGCCTGTACGCTCACTTCCTCGGAGCGCTGACCCCGGGTGACGTCTACCTCCAGCTCACGCTGCTCACGCTGCTCATGCTGATAGTCGGCGGAATACGAAGCCTGAGCGGGGCCGTCATCGGGACCATCTTCATCTCCGTGCTGGCCGAGCTGCTGCGAAGGATCGAGGCCGGAGGCGCCGTGGGCCCGATCGAGCTCCCCCCGCACCCTGGTATTCAGCAGCTGATCCTCGCCCTTACGCTGCTGCTGACCTTGCTCCTGCGTCCCGGCGGGATCACCTCCGGTCGCGAACTCGGCTTCTCGCCGCCCGGCTGGATCGGCGGCCGCCGAAAGGGCTCGCACACCGGGCCGACGGCGGACGAACCGGCCACGCGCTCGAGCGCGGCCTCGCCGCGCGCTGAGCATGGCGTCCCAACGGCGAAACAAGGTCATCCCTCATGAAGGTTGTCAGGGAACTCGTTGGTCGTAGGCCAGTACTGAGCGGGTACGCACGCCGGCGGCGTCCGCATCGGGCGCGCAGTTGCAGTCTCGGGGGCTGAGGAGCATAGGAATCGAGACTGGCACGTAGCCCTTCGTCCGGCTTGCGGTGTTTGGACGTGGTGTTACTTGCCTGCCAGAACCTCCAGCAGTCGTGTTGATCAACTGCTGGAGGTTTCCTCATACCCGTGAAGTTCCTGTCCGATGAGCAGACGAGTCACCTCCACCACGCAGGCGGTCCGGCCCGGCGGCCGGGCCCATCCTGCCGGCCACTCCCGGAACCGTGACACCCACACTCAAATTACCTATATAACCAATAGGAAAAGTGGACTACTATGGTGGCGTGTCAGGCTCCTCAGTAATCGCCGTCGTGGGAGGCGGAGCCAGCGGGGCGCTGGCGACGATCCACCTACTCAATCGAGCCCGGGCGCGCGAGACGCCGCTCGAGGTGGTGCTGATCGACCAGCACGGGCGCCACGCGCTGGGACAGGCGTACGCGACGACCGATCCGCACCATCTCCTCAACGCGACCGCCGACAAGATGAGCGCGCTGCATGACGACCCCGGCCATCTGCTGAGATGGGCCCGCCGGAGCGGACTGCACGTGGACGGCTCCGATTTCCTGCCCCGGCACGTCTACGGGCGCTACCTGCGCCACGCCTTGGACGCCGCCGAGCATCGGGCTCTGCCCGGCGGGCGGGTGACCCGGGTGACCGCCACGGTGTGCGCCGTCACCCCGCGGGGATCCGGCCAACCGGCGCGGGTGCGCCTGTCGGACGGGACGGAGATCGACGCCGATGCCGTCGTGCTGGCCATCGGCAGCCCCGCCGCGGCGGTGAGACCCCGCTGGGCACAGCGGGCCCGGGCCCGCTATGTCGCCGACCCCTGGGCGCCGGGCGCCCTGGCCGGAATCGGCGGCGCAGACGCGGTCCTCGTGGCGGGCACCGGCCTGACCATGGTGGACGTGGCGCTCACCGTGACGCAGGCGGACCCGCGGACGGTGGTGTACGCGGTCTCACGACACGGGCTGCTGCCCCGCGGACATCGCCACCCCTCCGCGCCCCCGGTCCAGACACCGGTGCCCGACGGCCCCCTGCGACTCGCGGGCCTGCTGCGTGCCGTACGCGTCGCCGTCGAGGACAACGACGGCGACTGGCGCGGTGTGGTCGACGGCCTGCGCACGCACATCCCCGGGCTGTGGGCCCGGCTCTCCCCCGACGACCAGCGGCGCTTCCTGAACCTGGCGGCCCGTTACTGGGAGGTCCACCGGCATCGGGTTCCTCCCGCGACGGCCGCACGCATCTCCGGCCTGCGGGCCGCGGGCCGCCTGCGCGTACTCCGCGGCCACGTGCTGGGCGCCACCCCGGAACCCGGCGGGCTGACCGTTCGGGTGGATCATGACGGCGCCCCCGGCGAACTTCACGTCGGCTGGCTGGTGAACGCCACCGGCCCCGCCTCCGACATCGCCCAGGACCCCTTCCTTTCCCGGCTGTTCGCCGCCGGCCTGGCCCGGCCCGACCCACTGCGGCTCGGCCTGGACGCCGACTCCCGCGGCAGGGTCCTGGACGCTACGGGGCGGCCGAACCACCGGATCTTCACACTGGGACCGCCCCTTCGCGGACAGCACTACGAGACCACTGCGATCCCGGAGATCCGCGCACAGGCCGCGGCCCTGGCCCCTCATCTGATCGAGGCAATCACCAGCAGGGAGACCCTCGGGGCCAGATGATCTTGTACATCCCTCACCCCGACGCCCCCTGCGGCCCGTCACGGCGCCGGGCTCGCTCACGAACGCGATGAACCACCGGCGTATCGGGCCCTTCTCCACCGGCCTGGTGCGCCACATGAGCGACCGCTCGCAAACCGGCGGGAAGGGCGTTCGAGCCGCCGCTATTCGGCGCGGTCGCGCTTGTTGAGCCTGGCCAGGTAGTCGTTGTACGCGTCGAGCCGCACGTCGCCGCTGCCGCCGGTGCGGGCCGCGAGGGCATCGGCCCTGCGGTCGGCCCTGCGGGCCTTGCGGTCGTCGTCGCGCCACCACTGGAAGGCCAGCGCGAGCAGCACGATCAGCGTCGGGATCTCGCCGAAGCCCCAGGCGATGGCGCCGCCGGTCTGCTGGTCCCCGATCGCGGAGGCCCCCCAGGAACGGCCGAGCTGGTCGTACCACTCGGAGGCGAGCACGGTCCCCATGCTCATCAGCGCGATGCCGAAGAACGCGTGGAACGGCATCGTGACGAACAGGATGATCAGCCGGGCCACGTGGGGCAGCTTGTGGGGGGAGGGGTCGACCCCGATGATCACCCAGAAGAACAGGCAGCCGCTGAGCAGGAAGTGCACCGTCATGGCGATGTGGCCGAGGTGCTCCTCCATCGCGGAGGTGAACAGCGGGGTGAAGTACAGCGCGTAGGTCGAGACCACGAAGATCGCGGTGGCGATCGCCGGGTGGGTGACGAACCGGACGAACCTACTGTGCAGGACCGTGGTCAGCCACTCGCGCGGCCCGCGGTCACCCCTGCGGACCGCGGGTTTGAGCGCGCGGAGCGCCAGCGTGACGGGGGCGCCGAGCACCAGGAAGATCGGCACCAGCATGGACAGCGTCATGTGCTCGGCCATGTGCGCGCTGAACAGCACCTTGGCGTAGCGGGCGACGCCGGTCTGGGTGGCGACGAGCAGGATCAGCAGGCCGGTGAACCACGCGGCGGTACGGCCGACCGGCCAGGAGTCGCCGCGCCTGGTCAGCCGCAGGACCCCGGCGAGGTAGACCCCGCCGAGCAGCGCGATCAGCGTGCCGGAGAACAGGTCGAACCACCACAGGGAGACCAGGTTCGCCAGCGAGATCTCCGGCGGCATGGGGTAGCCGAGCAGCTCGAAGACCGGGTCGGTCGGGAGGGCGGGCGGGGTCTGGGTGCGCGACAGCACCACCGCCAGGCCCATGGTGGCGGCCATGAGCACCACCTCGCCCGCCGCCAGCCGGATGAAGGCCTTGGGCACGCCCGCCCGCAGTGCGGAGAGCGTGCGTTGCCTGTGCCACCAGCCCGCGTAGCCGAGCAGGATGAAAGCGACGATCTTGGCTACCACGAGCACGCCGTACGGCGAGGTCCACAGATCCGAGAGGTTGGCCAGACGGGCCGCCACGCTGAAGACTCCCGAGAGGCCCACGCTGATGTAACACCACAGCGCCATCCGGGAGAAGCGGTCGGCGGCCACCTCGATCTGAGGCTTGCGGCGCAGCGCGTGCCAGGTCACCACGATCAGGCCGCCGACCCACAACGCCAATGTGATCATGTGTATCGCCAGGCCGGAGGTGGCGAGGTCATGGTTGGGCGAGGAGCTGCTGTGACCGGTCAGCGTGGGAGGGAGCAGTACGGCCAGCGCCAGCACGAGCAGGCCGAACGTCGCTCCTGCCGTGATCGCGCCACGGGAGAACAGCGCTATGGCCAGGGCGAGCAGGACCACGAGGGTAAGCCCGACCCCCTGGGAGGTTTGCGAGGCGAAGCTGGTCAACCCGTCGCTGATGAGCACCTGCTGCACGGGGACGAGCAGCCAGTCGGCCATGGTGAAGACCATCAGCGCGGCGGCGCCGCCCGCCCAGGTCAGCGCGGTCCATGAGGCGACCTTGACGTAGCCGAGCGCGCTCTCGCCGAGCATGCCCTTGTCACTGGGGAAGAAGCCGACCGCGGCGACCAGCAGTCCCACGGTGAGCACGCCGGAGGCGTCCATGATCAGCTTGGACAGCGGCAGGCCCCAGCGGGTGACCAGGTCGGCGGGAGGAAGACCGGCGATGACTCTCGGAAACGCGGCCCCGCCCGCGACCATCGCGACGACGAGCGCGACGACCGCGGCGGCCGACGCCGCGAAAGCCAGACGGACGGGCTTGTACACGGCCGGCCTCACCTGGGGGTCCGCGATGTCTTGACCACGGCGCCCCTGATCTCCGGGGCACTCATTTCGCCGCCGGTGAGCTCACGTCCGCCGAGGAGAACCCGCGGAGCCTGCCCCACCTTGACGATCTTGGTCGCATACTTCGTCATCGCCTCGACCTAAGCCTTCTTGTCCTGTCCGGTAACGCGTCGCTCAACTCCCTGGCCGACCACGCCGGCGTCCTCGCCCCGGCTCACCAGATCCTTGGTTGCGCAGCCCGGAGTATCTTCGACCGGCTGAACCTCGAACAGGGCGTCATGACAGGAGAGCCACTTGCCGGCGGGGGCCGTTTCGCTGGTGGAGCACAGTATCTGTCCGGCATTGTAATGGTTCACAGTCAGATACACGGAGGTTCCGAGACCCCTGGGAGGCAGCGTCCAGCCCGTGACCGCCCGGCAGACGGGACGCCTCGAAACGACGTTCCTAGCCCGCGTCTGCACCTGCCGAACCACCCTGATCTTCTCAAAGCACGTTTCTGAACCATACCCGCCCCATGCGATGGGGCTGACCGCGCTCATGAGGGCGCGAGAGTGGTCACCCGGGAAACACGGGCGCGTGCAGCACGATACAGGGGCGGACCCGCGGGGTCTGATCGGCATGGCCTTGCCAGGTGCCTGACCGGTCCGAACCGCCGCCACCGTCCCGTCTGTCTGACCTCCGGCACCGGAAAGCCCTCATTCCCGTGAGGCGAGAATCCGTCACGGACCGGCCCCTTCGTCCTTGGTGCCTGCCCGGTCCGCCCCGAGACAGGGACAGGCCGGTGGGTCGGCCCAGTGCAGGGCGACGAACGGCTCGGTGTGGGAAGGATGGTGCACCCTTTCCGAGGTGACACGGTAATGGGCCTCGGGGTCGCCGGGCCGGCGGTACGGGACGGGCACGGCGACGAGGCCGATGTCCTGGTCGATGTGGACGAGCATGCCGTGGCAGGGGCCGCCGAGACAGATCGCGTTGGGAGCAGGGCGTGTCATGTCCGGGCACCTCACGCGGGGTAGGCGTGCGTCTCGGTGGCCTTGACCGACGCCCAGATCCGCTGTCCCGGGGTCAGGTCGAGGTCCGCGACCGCGGCGGGGGTGACGTCGGCCGAGGCCGCGATCGGCCCCTCCAGGTGGACGCGGACGTTGTCGCCGTGCCGTTCCATGCCCTCGATCGTGGCCTGCCACAGGTTGCGGGGAGTGCCGTCGGGACGGGTGCGGTACAGGGCGACCGCGGAGGGGGCGAACGCGACGAACGCGGGCCCGTCGAGAGGCTCGGCGATACTGAGGCGCAGTTCCCCGACGGTGACGTGCGGGCCGGTCGCGGCACCGCGATAGAGGTTGAGACCGACCAGGCGGGCGACGTAGTCGGTACGCGGGCGCCGGGCCACCTCCGCAGGGGTGCCCCGCTGCACCACGGAGCCGTTCTCGATGACGACCAGCAGGTCGGCGAGCACCATGGCGTCCAGTGGGTCGTGGGTGACCAGGACGGTCGCACCGTCGAAGTCGGCCAGGTGGCGGCGCAGCCGGGAGCGGATCTCCAGGCGGGTGTGCGCGTCCAGCGCCGCGAGAGGCTCGTCGAGCAGCAGCAGGCGGGGCGCCGCGGCCAGGGCGCGGGCCAGGGCGACGCGCTGGGCCTGGCCGCCGGACAGCTGCCGGGGCTTGGCGGAGGCGTGCTCGGCCAGGCCGACGCGCCGCAGCCACGCGGCGGCCGTACGGCGTGCCTCGGCTTTCTGGGCGCCGTGGCAGCGAGGGCCGAAGGCGACGTTGTCCAGGGCGGACAGGTGCGGGAACAGCAGATAGTCCTGGAAAACCATGCCGATCGGGCGGTGTTCGGCCGCGAGGGTGTGCAGCGGGCGGCCGTCCAGGGTGATGTGGCCGTCGTCCAGGGCGGTCAGCCCGGCCAGGGCGCGCAGCGCGGTGGTCTTGCCCGCGCCATTGGGGCCGAGCAGCGCGACGACCTGGCCGGGAACGACGGTGAGATCGACGTCAAGGCGAAAGCGGGGCCGGGTGACGACGAGACGGGCCCGCAGGGTCATGGGCGTGGCCGCCCACTCGTCGCGTGGGCTCCCGGGGCGTCCGCCCGTCCGCCGGATGGGTTTCACGAGGTGCTCGTCCACTTGTCGCGCAGGCTTGCCAGGATGACGACGGAGACGGTCAGCAGGACGAGGCTGAGCACGATGGCCGCCTCGGGGTCGGTCTCGAGCGCCAGGTAGACCGCCAGCGGCATGGTCTGGGTCTGTCCGGGGAAGTTTCCGGCGAAGGTGATGGTCGCCCCGAACTCCCCCAGCGCGCGGGCCCAGCACAGCACGGCCCCGGCCATGATGCCGGGGGCGACCAGCGGCAGGGTGACCCGGCGGAAGACGGTCCAGCGGGAGGCGCCCAGGGTCGCGGCGGCCTCCTCAAGGCGCGTGTCGGCGGCGCGCAGCGCGCCCTCAACGCTGATGACCAGAAACGGCATGGCCACGAACGCCTCGGCGACCACTACTCCGGCGGTGGTGAAGGGCAGGGTGACGCCGAAGGCGGCGTCCAGCCACTGGCCGACCAGGCCGCGCCGCCCCAGCACCAGCAGCAACGCGACTCCGCCGACCACGGGAGGCAGCACCAGGGGGACGGTGATCAGGGCGCGCAGCAGGCGCCGTCCCGGGAAAACCGCGCGGGCCAGCAGCCAGGCCAGCGGCACGCCAAGCAGCAGGCAGATGAACGTGGCCAGGGTCGCGGTCACCAGGGAGAGCCGCAGTGCCTGCAGCACCTGCGGCTCGGCCAGCCGTACGGCCATGGTGGACCAGGGGGCACGCACCAGCAGCCCGGCCAGCGGCAGCACCAGGAACGCCGCTCCGGCCACGGCGGGCAGCACCAGCACCCAGGGCGGGCGGCCCACCACACCGCCCGTCCGGCCGGAGCGGCTCTTGGCGCCGTCCCGGCCGGTTTCCGCCGTAGGAGGCGTCATCGGTCAGGGGGCCTCGAAGCCGGCCTTGGTCAGCACGTCCTTGCCCTGGGGCGACAGCACCAGGTCAACGAACTTCTTGGCGGCCTCGGGGGCGGGCGCCTTGGACAGCGCGGCGATCGGGTAGTCGTTGATCGCCTTGTCGGCCTCGGGGAAGTCGATGCCCTTCACCTTGCCTGCCGAGGCAAGCACGTCGGTCCGGTAGACCAGGGCGGCGTCGACCTCGCCAAGCTCGACCTTGGTCAAAGTGGCCTTGACATCCTGTTCCAGGGTGACGGGGGTGACCTTCAGTCCTGCGGCCTCCAGTGCCTTGGCCGCCGCAGCGCCGCAGGGCACCTGGGCGGCGCACAGGGCGACCTTCACCTTGGGATCGGCGAGATCTTTGAGGTCGTCGACCTTGGCCGGATTGTCGGCGGGCACGGCGATCTGCAGCTTGTTGCGCACGAACGTGGTCGGGGCCGCGGCCAGGGAGGCGTCGGTGACGGTCTTCATCGTGGCCGGGCTGGCGGCCGCGAACACGTCTGCGGGCGCACCCTGGACGATCTGCTGGGCCAGTGTGGCGCTGGAGCCGAAGTTGAACTTCACCGACGTGCCGGGGTTGGCGGCTTCGAAGGTCTTGCCCAGCTCGGTGAACGTGCCGGTCAGTGACGCCGCGGCGAACACCGTCACCGTGGTGGCCCCGCCGGAAGAGGAGGAAGGGGCAGCCGAGGTGGTGGCCGGAGTGCTTGAGCCGCAGCCTGACAAGGCCGCGGCCAGTGTGAAAGCGAGAGGAGCCGTGACGGCCCACCGGGAAAGACGCCTGAACACCAAGGGGCTCCTTACTGACTCACCGCGCGAGCGGGGTCGGCGATCTCCACGACGACGTTGGTGGACTTGATCACGGCGACCGCCACCACCCCAACCTCCAGGCCCAGCTCGTCGGCAGCCTGGCGGCTCATCAGCGAAACCACCCGGTACGGCCCCGCGGCGATCTCCACCTGGGCCATCACCGCATCCTTGATCACCTCGGTCACGATCCCGCGGAAGCGGTTACGCGCGGAGGAGTGCCCGGAGCCGTTGTCGGTCTCGATCTGAGCGCGCGCGAACGCGGCCAGATCCGTTCCCTGGACCGTCCGGTGACCGTTCTCGTCACGGCGGGCGGCGAGCCTGCCCCCGTCGACCCACCGGCGGACGGTGTCAGGGCTGACCCCGAGCAACGCGGCGGCCTCGCTGATCCGAAACATCGTCACGAACAATCACCCTACCTTCGCACATTCAGGCCTCACAGCCCGGGTTCCATGGCAATCGTGAATCGATCTGCCACTTGCCCATCGCACCTGAGAGGCCGGGAGCGGATGGGCGCCCACAAACAACGGGCACCTGACTCACATCTCCGTGTCACGCACCAGAACCAGGGTGGTGTCAAACATGTAAAGAGATCTTGTCGAGCCCCCCGAACTCATCGAGATTGCGGATGGTTCCGTAGTTTCCCTGGAGGATCCCCCGTGCCACAGTTACGAGCAGTCCTCACCACCCTGGCGATGATCGCGATGGGGGTCACCCCTGCCCACGCGGACACCGTCCCCTCGATCACCGTCGAAAGCGGAAGGACCCAGCCGGTCTTCTCCTACGCCGACGCCGTCCGCGAGCACGTCTACGTCGAATCGAGCACCGACAGCGACTCCGACGGAAAACCCGACCGGGTCCGTGTCGACATCATCAGGCCCAAGGAGTCGGGACCGGCGCTCAAAGTGCCGGTGATCATTGACGAGAGCCCCTACTACGACAACGCGGGCCGTGGTAACGAGGCAGAACGAAAGGTTTACGACTCCGCGGGAAACGCGGTGAAGTTCCCGCTCTTCTACGACAACTACTTCGTGCCGCGCGGCTACGCCGTCCTCAACGTCGACATGAACGGCACCACCAAGTCCGACGGCTGCCCCGACGGCGGCGGCAGGGCCGACGTGCTGGGCGGCAAAGCCGTCGTTGACTGGCTGAACGGCCGCGCCACCGCCCGCCGCTCCGACGGCACACCCGTGACGGCCGACTGGACCACCGGCAGGACCGCGATGATCGGCAAGTCCTACGACGGCACACTCGCCAACGCCGTCGCCGCCACCGGCGTCGAAGGACTCGAGACCATCGTCCCGATCTCCGCCATCAGCTCCTGGTACAAATACCAGCGCTCCAATGGCGTGATCTACAACTACGACTACATGTCGTGGCTCACCAACTTCGTCGACACCGACCCCGACTCCAAGTGCGCCGCTGTACGGGCGGGCATGGACGCCGGTGACGGCGACGACACCGGCGACTACAACCCCTTCTGGGCCGAACGCGACTACGCCGACGGCCCGCTCACCGACGTCTCCAACGTCCACGCCAGCGTCTTCGCCGTCCACACCGTCAACGACCTCAACGTCAAGCCCGACAACTTCTCCAAGTGGTGGCAGGCGCTCGCGAAGAGGGGCGTCCCCCGCAAGATCTGGGTCGGGCAGTACCAGCACGTCGACCCCTTCGACTTCGAAGGACGCCGTGACCTCTGGGTCGACACCCTCCACCTGTGGTTCGACCACTGGCTGCTCGGCGTGAACAACAACGTCATGCGCCAGCCCCGTGCGGACGTGCAGACCAGCGCCAACCGCTGGATCACCCAGCGAGACTGGCCCTCCCCCCTCACCCTGCAGGTCCCCCTCCACCCCGCCTCCGACGGCTCCCTCGGCCTCACCCCCGCGGGAAGAGGACAGACGGCGGCCTTCACCGACACCCGCCAGAGCGAAGAGGCCATGGTGGCCGACGTCGGCACGGCCGATCCGGCAAGAGCGGCGTTCACCACCGGCCCGCTTCCCCTCGACCTGCGCCTGTCCGGCACACCTGTGGTCGACCTGCGCCTCGCGCTCGACAAGCCAACCTCGAACCTGACTGCCCTCCTCGTCGACTTCGGGGAGGACACCCGCATCGACTGGCGGCGCGGCCAGGGCATCACCACAACCAGCGAGGAGAGCTGTCACGGCGAGAGCACCGCCGACGACGACGCCTGCTACCGGAAGGTCGTCACCAACGTCGCCTCCCGTCCCCTGGAGATCGTCGCCCGCGGCTGGATCGACGTGCAGAACCGCAACTCCCTCAGCCACCCCTCCCCACTCCCCCAGGGCTCCTACGGGAGGGTCCGCTGGGAAACGCTGCCCCAGGACTACATCTTCAAGAAGGGGCACAGGCTGTCCCTCGTCATCGCCGGCACCGACTCCACCTACAGCGGCGAAGCGGCCACCGGCGCGCACGTCACCGTTGACCTCGCCAGGAGCTCGGTACTGCTCCCCCTGGTGCTCACCGGCATCAACGGCGCCGACGTGCCGCATGACATCGCCAGATGGCAAGGGCCGGGGCAACTGGTCCTGCCCGCGCCGGAGAACGTCTTCTTCTGATCCGCCCGCCGGTCCGCACGGGACCACGGGGGGCCGAGGTGCCGGCCCCCCGTGGTCCCGCAGCCGCTGGATCCCTCAGGCCGGCCGCGCGGACCGGCCGCCGTCCGAGCGGAAGTCGGTGAGCAGCCGCTGGGCGTAGTAGGACTCCCAGTCCTCCTCGGCCACCTTGGCGGTGTACTCCTTGTGCAACCCCACCAGCTCGTAGACGAGTTCGCTGCGCACCGGCGTCGTCCCCAGCAGGTTCGGCAGCTCGGAGAGGTTGATCAGCCAGTCGGCGTACCAGGAGGCCCAGTCGTCGTCGGCGCCGTCGACGATCCGGTAGACCTCGTGGTGGGTCTCGGCCGCTTCGTGCAGGACGTCACGAACCTGCTCAACACGCTTGTCCATGCGGCCCCCTCCTTCGGCTTCTCCAGCGCGATACGCGTCACGAGTGGGTGCTCTACGGACGTTCCCAGTGTAACGAAGGGGTTCTGACCAGGCGCGACGCCGTACGGATCGTACGACGTTCCGTGCGGCGGCGGCCGATCCCGCCGCCGCCGGTCAGCGGTGCGTCAGCAGACGCCGAGGTCCGCCCAGACCCACCAGGCGCCGCTGGGGTCCTCCAGGCGGGTCCACCAGCGTGCCTGGTACACGTGCCCGTTGCGGGACACCCTGTCGCCCTGGAGGTAACTGTCGCGTCCGCGCCAGGCGGGCGCCGTGCAGGCCGGAGGGTACGGACCGCCGGTCGTCGCGGGCAGCTCGAAGCCCCAGCCCGCCTGCTGCCACTGCGGGATCAGCTGCTGGTAGGCGGCCAGGGTCGGCGAGCGGTCGCCGCCCCCGTCGTGGGACAGCGCCACGGCCGTCGGGTAGATCTGCGCGTTCAGGCGCTGGATGAGTGTTTCGGCGGGCGAGCCGTCCCAGTCGCTGGGGTCCATCGTCCAGGCCAGAGCCGACATGCCGAGAGACGCCGCGACCTGAGGGGACGCCCCCCAGGCCCCGTACGGCGCACGGAAGTACCTGATGGGCAGCTTGGGGTCGCCCGCCGCGGCGCGGATCGCGTCGTTGGTCGCGGTCAGGTCGGCACGGATCTCCCCGGGCGTCCAACCGGCGAGCGAGTCGTGCTTGAAGGTGTGGTTGCACACAGCGTGGCCGTCGGCGACGATGCGGCGCACCAGTTCGGGATGTGCCTGGACCTGGCCGCCGAGCAGGCAGAAGGTGGCGCGGACCTGCTGACGGCGCAGCAGTTCGAGGACCTTGGGGGTCCAGTCGGGCGAGGGCCCGTCGTCGAAGGTGAGGGCGACGACTTTGCCGCCGTTCCGGGTGGCGTAGACGATGTCGCCGGTCGGCCCGTCCGCACGGGCGGGGCCGCCTGTGGCCACTACGGCCGCTAAAGCAACGATCATGCTCAGGACACGCGAACGCAGTCGCATAGCGGAGCCTTTCGATGGGGGGAGGTCGAGGCACCTTATTGGAAACCTTCTTTACCATAAGAGTGATCAAGACAACAGGCCCAGAATCTCCGCGACAGCCCTCAGCGCCGCCACTTTCCCCACATCATCGGAGACCGGACATGGCGGACGGCCGCCGGAAAACGTGCCTGACGGTGACGCGTTCAGCCTTCTCGCACACCGTCGGCGAGCCAGCGGCGGACCACGGCGTACGCGAGCGCAGGCGGAACGGTGCCCGCCCCCAAGCCCACCTCGACCAGCAGGTCGAACACCTCCTGACGCTGGGCGGCGGTGCTGATCGCGGCATCGATGAACCGGGGGGACTGGGCGGCGCGAGCGAGCACGTCGGTGGTGCGCAGGTGCCGCCCCAGAGCCCTGCCCAGCCCGCGGCGGTAGGAGGACAGCGGATCGCCGGGAGCCTGGACCGCGGCCTCGCCGGCGAGCCTTCCGGACAGCAGGGCGTAGTAGATGCCCTCGCCGGTGAGCGGGTTGATGAGCCCGGCGGCGTCGCCTGCGAGCATCACCCTCCCCGCGCCCGGCCTCGGCCTGCCCGGGGACAAGGGCAGGTGATGGGCGCGCAGGTCACGGGCCGGCAGGTGGGGCAGTAGCTCCGCGAGCCTGCCGTGGAGGACCTCACGCCCCGGCAGGCCGGTTGCGCGCAGCCGGGGCAGCAGCATCCCGAAGCCGACGTTGGCGCTGCCGTCCCCGACCGGGAACGACCACGCGTACGCGGGCCACCCCTGTCTCTGCATGGCGATGAACTGGACGTCGTCCTCCACGGGTACGTCGGCGTAGCCGCGGACGGCGATCGCGGTGTGCCGATCGGGAAAGGCGGGCACGCCGATAAGGCGCCGCACTACGGAGTTGGCCCCGTCGGCGCCGATGACGGCACGGGCGGCGACCGCGCCGTCGACGACGACGTGGCCGTTCCCGGCGGCGAGCGCGCGGACGCGATGGCGGCGGACCTCGACGCCACGGGCCCTGGCGGCGTCGACGAGGCGGGCGTCGAAGACCACGCGGGGGACGACGTGGTTCGGCCTGGCGACGGTGGCCCGGACGTGGGATCCCCCCGGCGAGACGATCGACAGGCTCCGGGTCGGCCGGTAGTCGGCGATCAGGTCCGGGAGACCGAGCAGGGCGAGCTCGTCGCGGCCGTGGGCGGCGATGCCATCACCACAGGCCTTGTCACGGGGGAAATCGGCCTTGTCGAGCAGCAACACCCGCATGTCGGGGCGGAGCTGCTTGGCGCGCAGGGCCGCTGCCGAGCCCGCGGGACCGCCTCCGACGACCACCAGATCCCACACCTCATCCACACCGGTGAGCCTTCCACGGTACGGCCCGGCGAAACAGGGGCCAGGCCTCGCGCGCCACGTGCCCTCACGTCATGAGGGCGCCCCCTCGGACCCGGCCCTCGGCACCTGGCCGGGAGCGAGCAGGCGGCCGATGGCGCGGCGTGCGCGGGAAGGGGCCGCGGGGTCGTGGTGGAGCTGGATGGCCTGATCGGCGGCCAGGGCGACGCCGTTCAACTCGAAGGCGAGCTGGTCGATGTCCGTCTCCCCGGGCAGGTCGCCGGCCTCGACGGCCGCTCGTATCTCTCCCTCAACGTAGGCGGACCAGCCGGACAGCGCCGCGAGCACGGCGTCGCGAACAGGGCCTGGGCGCCCGTCGAACTCGCTGGCGACCGAGGTGATGAAGCAGCCCCCCGGCGCATCGCCGTCCAGCATGTAGTCGATCCACTCCCCGAACAGGAGTGCCAGCCGCTCGGCACCGGGCCTGGCGCCCACAACCCTGGCCGGGACCCGCAGGCGGAACGCCTGGACTGCGGCGTCGAGCGCGGCCAGTTGCAACGCCTCCTTCGTACCGAAGTGGCCGATCACTCCTGCCTTGCTCATTCCCAGGTCGGCCGCGAGACGGCCGATCGTGACCCCTTCGAGGCCATCGGTCGAGGCCAGCGCGAGGGCGCGCTCGATGATCCTCGTGCGGGTTGCGGCTGTCTCGGATGCGGACTTGCGCGGACTCATGCCATCAGCTTAACCTACCGACCGTTCGCCAATTGCATCCGAACGTTCGTTATCTAAAGGAGGTGCCTCGTGCGAATCCACCACCTCAACTGCGGCTCGATGCGCCAGATCGATCCGGCCGAGGGCAGCCCTCTCGCACCCGCCCGCGCCGTCTGCCACTGCCTGCTCATCGAAACGGACCGGGACGGGCTCGTTCTGGTCGAGACAGGACTGGGCACACCCGACGTCGCACGGCCGAACGAGACTCTCAGCCAGGAGTTTCTCGGCCGGGCCCAGCCGGTCCTCGACATACAGGAGACCGCGGTGCGTCAGGTGACCAGCCTCGGCTTCCAGCCGCAGGACGTGCGACACATCGTGCTGAGCCACCTCGACCTCGACCATGCGGGCGGCCTGCCGGACTTCCCCTGGGCAAGCGTCCACCTGCGCGAGGCCGAACACGGCGCCGCGATGGCCTCCCCAGGCCACCATCCCGAGGACCCGATCCGCTACCGGCCCGCCCACTGGGCCCACCAGCCGCGCTGGGTGACCTACCCCGACCAACGAGGCGAGTCATGGTTCGGCTTCGACGCGGTTCGTCCGCTCAAGGATCTGGACGCGGACATCCTGCTCGTGCCGCTCGGCGGCCACACCCTCGGCCACAGCGCGATCGCCGTACCCGATGGCGACCGCTGGCTGCTGCACTGCGGCGACGCCTACTACTACCACGGCGAGATCGACCCCGACAGCCCGCACGGTCACCCGGGCATGGACATTCTGCAGCAGATCACCGAGGTGGACCGGGCGCTACGGCTGGGCAACCACGCCCGCCTGCGCGAGCTGGCCCGCCTGCACAGTGACGAGGTGAGCGTCTTCAGCGCCCACGACCCGTGGGAGCTCAAGCGGCACACGGCCCCCGCCGCCCCGCACCTCACCTCACCTGACGACGGCGCGTGCGGCGGAGCCCGGCCGGTCCACGACCGGCGGCCGCCCGCTTCGGACACCGATCACCCGGGCATCGCCGTTCCGTACGCCATGGCGATCAGCACTCCGGTGGTGGCGTTGTAGACCAGATCGACACGGACCACCGAGACGAGATGGCCTCCGGCCACGGCCGACCGGTTCAGTGACTCCAGCGCCGCCTCCGCGGCCTGCCTCGTTTTCTCCGCGCTGAGAGGCACGGCGTTCACGGCGAACAGCAGGTCACCGGTATCGCGACCACCGGTCATAAGATTTGAGTAGTTCATCCCAGCTTTTCCTTCTATCCCCACATATGAACTCAGGGATATCCCTGCACCTCCCCGCGTGGAACTCGGGATCGGAAACGACCGTGACCGGCCGTCGCCTTCGGCGACGAGGACACCTCGTTTCGCCGAAGGCGACGGCCTGCATCTCTCCCATCCGTTCTCGTCGGGCCGGTACGGCCTGGCGGACGGGGAGACGGTCATGGGCACGACGACCGGCGTCTCCCAGGATGGATCTCGCACGGGCGGCCTTCCTGTCCGAGAATGACTCGGCGGCCTTGGCGGAGGCCTGCTTCCCGATGGCTCCCGATGCGATTCACCACGGAGGGCGGCCGGAGCGCGGTTCTGGCGACCGCGTTCTCCCGTCCCCCGGCTGAGGACCGTACGATCCTCAGCCGGTCAGGAGAACGTCCTGGCTGCTCAGCGGGTTTCGGTCGGCTCAGCCGCCGCCACCGCCACCGCCACCGCCACCGCCGCCACCGCCACCGCCACCGCCGCCACCGCCGCCGCCTCCGCCGCCACCTCCGCCGCCACCGCCGCCACCGGGGATGCGGTTGTTGTTGGCACCGCCGCCGCCACCGCCACCGCCACCGCCACCACCGCCACCGCCACCGCCACCTCCGCCGCCACCGTGGCGGCGCCGACGGCAGTTACCGTTGTTGCAGGGAGCCGCGAGCACCACGGAGGACGTGGACGCGGACGTGACGGTCTGGGGTCCGGTCGAGGCGTTGGCGAATTCGGCCGGCATCGTCACAGGGACGATGAGGGCGGAGGCCACCATTGCGCCGGCAGCGAGAATCTGCTTGATCATGAGTGATCAACTCCATGTCGTGATGGATGCGCCCTGGCGGTGCCCAGGTCGCTGGAGCACCGGATAGGCATCTCGGAAAGACGCCGACACGGCGTGGACTTAAAGTCCACGCTAATGAGAAAGACCTTGAAAGGGTCACCCCAGATAGGCAAAGGCATCCATTCCGTCCGATTACCTCTCAGTCAGGCAATAACTGAAAGTGATTAAATGATTACTCTCAGATATTTCCGCTGGTGAAGGCCTTCGTAAATCCCCTTTGGGCGGGTGCCGTTTCGACGGCACACAGAGAGACAATCACCACCGGGCAAAAAAAGGTTCACACGGGCAGTCAGACGCCGGAATGCCCGTTACGCTTCCTCTCATTCAAGACTCAGGCCGTCGCCAGATTCGACGCGAAATACAGCACAGGCAAAGTCCCGCCGAAAATGAATTTCATACCGGATTGAGATCGCCGCCGCCCCTGAGCGGGCGGCCGCGCCGTAAGACGGAAAGCATGGACGGCGGATTCACGGGACGACGATCGTGATCTCATACCGGCGCCGGTCCGGTGGGTTCGGTTGCGACGCGCGGCGCCTCACAGTCGGATGACTCAAGCGACCCACCGCCCCCGCGCCACGCCCTGAACTCTCCGGCGTCATCCATGAAGGCGCGACGGAAGCCGCGTATCCCTGGGCACACGACCACCCCTTCCTCAGGCATCACCCTCTCCGTTTCGTGCGGGGACGGCGCCTGCCCAGCAGCCTTCCGGGAACTTCCCCGCCTTCCTTGAGAAAATTAACCCCCAGGGGGTATGTTACGGTCTCACCCGATACCCCACCGGGGTACAAAGAGAGGAGACCTCCATGTGCACGGCATGCGCGTGCGGCACCGAAGACAGGTCCCCGGCCCAGGCCGCGGCCGGTGACGCGACCGTCTACACGGTCAGTGGGATGACCTGCGGCCACTGCGTCTCGTCCGTCTCCGCGGAGATCGGCAAGGTCGAGGGCGTGACCGGCGTCTCGGTCGACCTGGCCACCGGCGCGGTCACCGTCAGCGGGCCGGGAGTGTCCGGCGACGAGATCCGCGCGGCGGTCGGCCGGGCCGGTTACGCGCTGACCGAGACCTCACCGGCGGCGTCCTGAAACAGCCCGGGGAAGTCCCGGCAAACGGGCGGTGGGCGTGCATTGGCGTGCACGCCCACCAGGGGCCCGGCTCGACTCGAATCACACCCAGTCCCATCCCGCATCCTGCCACCCCGGCACGGACGCGAAGAATCAGGAGTACGGCATGAACGCCGTCGATCCGCGGAGATGGTGGGCGCTCGTCGTGCTCGCCGCCGCGCAGTTCATGGTCATCATGGACACCTCCATCATCGGTGTCGCGCTGCCCGACATGCAGCGTGACCTCGGTTTCTCCCAAGGCGACCTACAGTGGGTCTTCAACGCCTACGTCATCGCCTTCGGTGGGCTGCTGCTGCTCGGCGGCAGACTGTCCGACCTGCTCGGCGCCCGCAGGGTCTTCACCGCAGGCTGGATCATCCTGATCGCCGGTTCGATCGTCGCGGCGGCGGCGGGCACCGCCTGGATCGAGATCGCGGGCCGGGCCGTGCAGGGCCTGGGCGGGGCGCTCATCGCCCCCGCCTCCATGACCCTGCTCATGACACTCTTCGGGCACGCCCCTCGCGAACTGGGCAAGGCCATGGCCCTGTACGGCGCGGCGGCGCCCGCGGGCGGCACAGCCGGGGTGTTCCTCGGCGGCGTCATCACCGAGTGGCTGAGCTGGCCGTGGGTCTTCATCGTCTACGTTCCGATCGGCCTGGCCACCGTGGCCGCCGTCCCCGCCCTGCTCCCCCGCGCGGAGGGCCGCCGCGGCTCGGTCGACCTGCTCGGCGCCGCGGCCGTCACCGCGGGGGTCGCACTCGCGGTCTACGCCATCGTGCGCGCCCCAGAACAGGGATGGGGTTCGGCCGCCACGCTCCTGGAACTGGCCGGGGCGGCTGCTCTGCTTGCGCTGTTCCTGGTGATTCAGCGCACCGTCCGCGAGCCCCTCATGCCACTCGCCGTCTGGCGCACCCCCGGCCTGGCCGCCGCCAACCTGGCGATGGCGCTGCTGGGCGGGGCGTGGATCCCCATGTGGTACTTCCTCAACCTCTACCTCCAGCAGGTTCTCGGCTACGGCGCCTTCCCCAGCGGCGCCGCACTGCTGCCGATGACCGTCGCGATCATGATCTTCATGATCGGGGTCACCGCGCGGTTGCTCGGCCGGTTCGGCGCCAAACCACTCATCGTCATCGGGCTCGCCGTCCTGGCGGCGGGTGTCGCCGGGCTCTCCCTGGCCAGGCCGGACGGTTCCTTCGCCGTCGACGTCCTGCCCGCCTCGCTGGTCGCGGCGATCGGCATGTCGCTGGCCTACATCCCGGCGATGATGTCGGCCATGTCCGGGGTCCGCCCCGAGGAGAGCGGGCTGGCCTCCGGCATCGTCAACACCACCTACCAGGTCGGCTCCGCGATCGGCCTGGCGGTCATGACCGCGGTCGCCACCTCCCGCGGCGCCGCCGAACCGGGTGACCTGCCCGGGCTCACCGGCGGTTTCCAGGCCGCCTTCGCCGGGGCTGGAGCGGTCGCCGCCCTCGGGGCCCTGCTCACCCTGCTGCTCATGCGGAGGCCCGCGCGAAGCACCCGGGCGGACGAGCAGCAGGAAACGGTCTCCTCAAGCCGCGCGTAGCCCCGGTCGCCTGGGGTGTGCCCCGGAACCCCCCAGGCGACCGGCCACATCAGGACGGAATACCATAGGGGGGTACCGTGTTGTGGAAGGTGAAGCGCACACGAGAGAAGGCGGGGAGATGGCCGGCTACCTCGAAACCAGACAGGACCACCTCCGGCGGCTACGCAGGATCGAGGGCCAGGTCCGCGGTCTGCAGCGGATGGTCGAGGAGGACAAGTACTGCATCGACATCCTCACGCAGGTTTCGGCGGCCAACCACGCGCTGCAGTCCTTCGCCCTCTGCCTGCTGGAGGAGCACATGGCGCACTGCGTCGCCGACGCGGCCGCCAAGGGCGGGGCGGAGGCCGAAGCCAAGATCAAGGAAGCCTCGGACGCCATCGCGCGCCTGGTCCGTTCCTGACCGGCGTCACCGCGCGGCCCGGTACGGGGAAACAGAACGAAGCACGGAAAGAGAGATCACAATGAGCACCACCACATACACCGTCCAGGGCATGACCTGCGGCCACTGCGTCAGCTCCGTCAAGGAGGAGATCGGAGAGGTTCCCGGGATCACCGGGGTAGACGTCGACCTGGCCACCGGCCTGGTGACGGTGAGCGGCGAAGGCCCGATCAGCGACGACGCGATCAGGGCCGCCGTCGAGACCGCCGGATACGAAGTGGTCGATCCGGCATGAACGCCCAGGCCAAGCTGGGGGCCTATCTCCTCGGCATCGTGGTGATCTTCGGCGGGGCTCTCGGCGCGGGCCGGGCGGCCGGTGCCGCCGGACTGACCCCCGAGGCCGCAGACGGCCACGGCACCCACACGACCACGACTCCGGCCCCCGCCCCGGCCGGGGCACCCGTCCCGGGAGGACTCCAGGTGTCACAGGACGGCTACACCCTGACCCCGCAGACCACGACCGTCGAACCAGGCAGAAGTACGGACTTCCGCTTCACCGTGACCGGCCCCGACGGCAGGCCGGTCACCGGCTACCGGGTACAGCACGACAGGAAACTGCACTTCATCGTGGTCTCACGTGACCTCGGCAGCTTCCAGCACCTGCACCCGCGGGAGGCGGGAGGCGGCGTGTGGTCGGTACCGCTGACGCTGCCCGAGGCGGGTTCGTACCGGGCGTTCGCCGACTTCGCCCCGGAGGGGGGCAACGGAATGACCCTGGGCACGGACCTACAGGCCGCGGGTGTCTACGCGCCGAAGGCGCTCCCCGAGGCGAGCCGTACCTCGACCGTGGACGGCTACACCGTCACCCTCGACGGCGATCTGGTTCCCGGCAGGTCGAGCAAGATCACCCTGAGCGTCACCAAGGACGGCAGGCCCGTCACCGACCTGCAGCCCTACCTCGGCGCCTACGGCCACCTGGTCGCGCTGCGCGGAGGGGACCTGGCCTACCTGCACGTACACCCGGACGGGGAACCGGGCGACGGTAGGACCGCCCCCGGTCCGGGGATCACCTTCCACACCGAGGTGCCCAGCCGTGGCGACTACCGGCTCTTCCTCGACTTCCAGCACGGAGGAGTTGTGCGCACCGCCGACTTCACCGTGCACGCGGGCCAGGCCGCGCCAGACGCCACGCCCCCGACCCCGACCCCCGAAGCCGGCCAGCACGGCGAGCACGCGCACTGACGCCGGTACGACGCGAGAAAGGAGAGGTGATGTCCTCCCTCACCGATGACAGAACGCAGGCTGCGGGCGGCGAAATCGAACTCTCGATCGGCGGCATGACCTGCGCGTCCTGCGCCAACCGCATCGAGCGCAAGCTGAACAAGCTCGACGGCGTGACCGCGACGGTCAACTACGCCACCGAGAAGGCGAAGGTCTTCTTCCCCGAGGGCGTCGACCCGCAGGACCTGGTCACCGAGGTGGAGAAGGCGGGCTACAGCGCGACGCTCCCCGCCCCGCCGAGCCAGGAGGGGGCACAGGCCGCGCCCGGTGAGGAGCAGCGGGACGAACTCGCCCCGCTCAGGAGCCGTCTCGTCACCTCCCTCGTCCTCGGCGTCCCGGTCGTCGCGATGGCGATGGTCCCGGCGTTGCAGTTCCCCAACTGGCAGTGGCTGTCGCTCACCCTCGCTGCGCCGGTCGTCGCCTACGCGGGCTGGCCCTTCCACCGGGCGGCCTGGACCAACCTGCGCCACGGCGCCGCCACCATGGACACCCTGGTTTCCATCGGTACCCTGGCGGCCCTCGGCTGGTCGCTCTGGGCGCTGTTCTTCGGTAGCGCGGGCACCCCGGGCATGACCCACCCGTTCACACTCACCATCGAGCGCGCCGACGGGTCGGGCAACATCTACCTGGAGGCCGCCGCGGGGGTGACGGCGTTCATCCTGGCGGGCCGCTACTTCGAGGCCCGGTCAAAGCGCAGGGCCGGCGCGGCGCTGCGGGCCCTGCTCGAGCTCGGTGCCAAGGACGTCGCCGTGCTGCGCGACGGCCACGAGACCCGGATCCCGTCCGACCAGCTCGCCGTGGGCGACCTGTTCGTGGTGCGGCCGGGTGAGAAGATCGCGACCGACGGAGTGGTCGAGGAGGGCTCCTCGGCCGTGGACGCCTCGATGCTGACCGGCGA
>NZ_JBFBCE010000078.1:0-12651 GCF_040689595.1 Streptosporangium sp. NPDC051023
GACAGCTTTGTCTACGAGGCCCTGCCGATGCGGGTCGTGTTCGGTGCGGGGAGCATGGCCCGGCTTCCCGACGAGGCCGCGGCCGACCCGCGCCAGGCGGGCCCGCGCGCGTGACAGCGTGACACTGAATGAAGGAACCGCCGTCCGCCCCGAAGGGCTGACAGGAACGTCGTTCCGATACCGCCGGTCCCCCTGAGCACGATCCGCCCTACCCCTGCTCTTCCACCGCGCGCTCGTAAGCGCGCAGGGTGTCGAGGAACATCTGCCGCTGGCCGGGGGTGAGGGGGTCGAGTGCCCTGCGCCAGGCGACGGCGCCGCGAGCCAGCCAGTCGTCGATCACCGGCCGCTTGGCCTCGGCGATGCTGACGATCCTCCTGCGCCGGTCGTCGTCGTCCTCCCGGCGGTCCAGGATGCCCTTACGGCTGAGCTCGCCGACCATCAGGCTCACCGTCGTCGGCGCGATCTCCAGGCGCGAGGCCAGTTCGTTCACCGTCATCGGCCCGTCGAACAGCAGGTAGGACAGCAGCGACAGGTGCCGTGGCCCCAGCGCCATGGACTGGAGCTCCTCGGGGACGGGGATTCGCTTCACCCGCCCGACCATGCGCGGCATGAGCAGCAGCAGCGCCCGGATGGCGTCGTCGACGCCCGGACCGGGGCCGTCCGGTGACCGGTGTCCGGTTGACATCTATCCCCCCTCGCGAGATATCTTTGCAACCAAAGATGTTTGCCTTCCAAAGCAAAACAGTTGTGTGCTCATCGTAGCCGAGGACCCCCCGGGCGACGGGAGCCCGGCGACCTCGGCGATCAGGGGGAACGACATGACCATCCTCGTCACCGGCGCACGCGGCAACATCGGCAGCCGCGTCGTCGCCAAGCTGGCCGAGGCCGGGCACCGCGTGCGCGGCTCCGCCAGAGACGCGGCGGCGCTCCGGCTGCCCACGGGCGCCGACGCCGTCGGGCTGGACATCACCGATCCGCGCGACGCCCAGGAAGCGCTACGAGACGTCGAGGCGATGTTCCTCTACCCGACGCGCGGCGAGATCGATGATTTCCTGAAGGTCGCGCACGAGGCGGGGGTGCGACACGTCGTGCTGCTGTCCTCGCCCGCGTCCTACGAGCCCGGCGAGTACGACCGGCCCATCGGGCTGGCCCACCGTGCGGTGGAGCGGGCGCTGGAGAACTCGGGTCTGCGTCACACCGTGTTGTATCCCAGTTGGCTGGCCACCAACGCGCGCCGGGACTGGGGTGAGCAGATCCGCTCCCGCGGGCGCGTCGGCATCGCCTTCCCGGACGCGCGAGTCACCCCCATCCACATCGACGACATCGCCGAAGTGGCCGTGAACCTGCTCACCCGGGACGCGCACCGCGGCCGGATGCAGGTGCTCACCGGCCCCGAGTCGCTGCGCCTGCGCGACGTCGTCGGCATCCTCGGCGACGCCGTCGGCAGACCCGTCCAGGTCGACGAGCTGACCCGCGAACAGGCCCTGGCCCAGCGCGACCCCCGGATGCCGGAGGCGGTCCTCAAAGCCCTGCTGGACACCGCCGCCGAGGCCGTCGGCGTCCCGTCACCCGTCACCAACACCGTCGAACGGATCACCGGCCACCCGAGCCGCCCGTTCGCCGAATGGGCCCGCGCACACCGCGCCGACTTCCAGGCGAGCTGAGCCGGCCCCGGCGAACCTTCCCGGTCACCGCACCGTCGGCGATTGGCCGCAACCAATGGACGGATGACGGCGCAGAGCCTTTTGGTCTTGCTTTTCATTCAGTCATCCGGTCGTCTCTTCCGGATTTTTCTCATCCCCCATCAAACCGGATGAGACTGAAATCAGCTCACTGGTTTCGATATCCAATCGATATCACCCGCGCGTTGCTGCTGCATTGCGCGTACGAGCTGGAGCTGTTACGGACCCAGGGGCCGTAAACGGTGCTATATGCACCGTTATTGTCCTGACAGAAGACGATCACCTGTGTCTGGCTCACCCCGGTACCGCCGCACGTCGCCCAGCCGAACCCACCGTACTTGCCGTAATCACCACCGGTGCTGCAAACCGCCGCCTGAGCCGGGAGAGCCGGTGACATCAGGATTGCCGTGGCGGCGATCGCGGCCACCGCCGCCGAAACGCCGAGTTTTCTGATACGGCCCATCATTTTTCTCCTTTCGGTGCTTGATATTTCGTTTCACTCCTCGATGATAGTCACAGTTGTGATGCATATCCATAGGGGATGATTTGCAATCCGAGCGCGTGAATTACGGGCCGTCCGCCGAGCAGGGATTCAGGTCCGGAAAAAGGGAACCGTACCGCGCTGACCGCCTCGCCGCCTTCTCCACCTTGACGGCCACTCTCATCCGTCATCGCCGCCTCGCCACATGAGACGGCCGCTTGAAAAAGCGTCGGCCACCTCGGCACCTGGTCGATCTGCGGCGATTGAGCGTCAGCCCTCGGGAAGGGCTTGCTTGCCGATGAGTGCCAGCAACGCGGCGTGCGCCTCCCGATCGGCCGCCACGACGAGCCCGCCCGCGCCGGTGTGCAGTGACTGACCGTGGATGCCGGTCACCACGCACCCGGCGGCCCGGCACAGCGCGATTCCGGCGGCGAAGTGCACGCTGTCCCGCAGATGACCGTCGGTGACGTACCCGGCCCACCGCCCGGCGGCGACCCAGGCCAGCGTGAGGGTGGTGGACAGGACGCGAGGATGGAACCGCTCACCGAACCCGGGATCGGCGAGCAGCCGGGCGGCCAGGAAGTCCGGCTCGTTCGGAAAAGGTGGGTCGAGGTTGACGTCCACCAGGCGCGAATCGGGCGACGGGGCGAGTCCCTCGTCCACACCGCCGCGCCGTACGCAGACGCGGTCGCCGTCCGTCCAGAACACCTCCTCGGCGAACGGGTCGGCCGAGGCCGCCGCCGTGACGTCCGATCCCACGCGCAGAGCGACGTTCACCGCGACCAGCATGCCGCCCGCGGCGTAGTTCAGCGTGCCGCACAGCGGGTCGACCAGCCACACACGCTCCGCGCCGTCCGGTCCGGTGTGCCCGCTCTCCTCACCCGTCACGGCGTCGTCAGGGCGGGCGGTACGGATGACGTCAAGGATGGTCCTCTCCGCCTCGATGTCGGCGGCGGTGGCGAAGTCGTGCGCGGACTTCGCGAAGCGCTCCAGCGGCGCACCGTACATGGCGCGCACGACGGCGGCGCCCGCCTGTGCCGCCGCGATGGCCAGTTCCTCGTCTGTGATCATCATGCGCGCAGAATAGGACGACATCACCCTCCCGATAAGACCCACCGCCCTGACGATCACCTGACGGTGGACGATCTTCGTGCGTGGTCGGAGGCGATCGACGGCCTGGGACTTCGTGCCTGATGACGGCGTGGGAGCGCTCCCCGGTTACGGTCGCGGAGCCGAATGCCTTCTCATCTGTCAATATGTGACCGACGGCGCCACCGTGTGGAAAGCGCTCTCTCGTTGTGCGGCCGGGTGAAGCAGGCGGAGAGCAGGAACGCCTCCTGCCTTCGGGGCGAGGCGCTCAACACACCGTCACCTGCTGAAGCTCAGAGGAATTACAGGTAGAAACGGTAGCCGCCTTGCCGTTTGACCGGCTTGCCCTCGTAGCGGAAGATCCACACCTCGTTCACTCCGACTTCAATTCCTAGATGCTGCTCAGCAAAAATCTCAACAGCAGCCTGAGCACGGCGCCGGCGAGGCCAACCAGCAAACCACGGTCCTGCCCGACGAGGAGTCGGGTACACAAGGGGACACATACCCGATCCTTGTCGCCACCGCGTGGGAGCACTTCAGTTACCAGGGCTCCTCCCTGAACTTCGTGAGCAACGATGGATGCAGTAGTTACAGAAACCTCTACAAATACGCGCAGCTGCCGTCCGGATGGAACGACAGGATCTCCTCAATGCAGACCTACAAGGGCTGCCGGACCCTGCTCTACGAGCACACATACTTCGGCGGCTCCTACACCCAGCGGTTTAGCAGCATCAGCAATCTCGGCTGGATGAACGACCGCCCCTCTTCCGCCCAGATCGGTTACATGCCGAACGATTAGGCGCTCGGCCGACTGAACGACCAGGCCTCTTCCGCCCTTATCGGTGATCTCGCGCTGTAACGACAGCGGGAGGGGCGAGCCGGGGTGCGGCTCGGACATGACCTGCCGACGACGGCTGAACGAATGAAACAAGGCAGGGCTCTGACAGCGCCCGGATGGTCATCGCCTACTGACAGCGGGCCACTGGAAGCCACTTGCCCGCCGACTCGCGGACGAGGTCACCGGGCCCGGATCCCGATGGAAACCGGCCGAAGAGGCCCGCTCCCAGCCTCGGAAACACCTTTTCAATAAACACATTATAACATGAATTGCAGATATTCGCATATTTGCACTGCATGATTGACCACGCTTAAATTCGGGGCCATGAACACGACCGACGGCAAATATGTCCCCTCCGGGGATTTACGGCTGTGGACCGAACGGTTCGGTGACCCCGATGACCCGGCGGTGCTGCTTGTCATGGGCACCTCCGCGCCGGGTGCCGGGTGGCCTGACGAGCTGGTGGAAACTCTCGTCTCCGGTGGGCGGCAGGTGATCCGCTTCGACCATCGGGACACCGGACGATCCACCTGCCTGGACTTCGCCACACATCCCTACACCCTGGCGGACATGGCGGCCGACGCCGTCGCCGTACTGGACGGGTTCGGCGTCACCTCCGCGCATGTCGTGGGCGCGTCCCTCGGCGGAGCGATCGGGCAGTGGCTGGCAGTACACCGTCCCGAGCTCGTGCCAACCCTGACCGTGATCATGTCCGGCCCGATGGGCCACAGTGCCGGGCCCGCGTGGGCACGCGCCCTGACCGGGCAGGAGCCTGACCCCGACGACCTGCCGCCGCCCGCGCCGACGTTCCTGCGCCACCTCGCCCAGCTGGCGGGCAAGCCGCCGACGACGCGCGAGGAGCACATCGCGGCGAGCCTGGCGACGTGGCGCACCCTGAACGGCGACGCGCTTCCCTTCGACGAGCAGGCCGCACGACGGTTCGTGGAAGCCGCCTACGACCAGGCCGACCGTCCCGCCTCGGCCGCCAACCACGACCTGGCCGCCAGGCAGATGACCGAGGACCGGCTGGTCCCGCTCTCCTCGATTAAGGCACCGACACTGGTCCTGCACGGCAGTGAGGATCCTCTCCGCCCGCCGCCACACGGCCGGGCCGTCGCGGCTCAGATCCCCGGCGCGCACCTGCGGACGGTCCCCGGCATGGGACACGGATTCTTCTCTCCCGGGCTGCCTCGCCGTATCGCCGAACTGATCCTCGAACACACCACCTCACGAACCGGCCGCTGACCCCGGTCGCACTGGAAGGCCTTTCACCCGGGGGTCGAAGAGGGCGGAGCTCCCTGGAAAACACAGTCCGAGCGTGATTCGCGCGGAGCGCGGAGAGGAGCGAGACCCGCTTCCCCGCAGCATCAACTGTCAGACCGGCTCAAGGTTCGATCGCCGCGAGCAGGTCGCCCATGGTGAATGAGGGGTTGTCGGCGGGAAATGAGGTCTGGTGCTGCGCGTGGCGTTTGGCCAGGAAGGCGGCGCGCTGTGAGGCGATGTTCCGACGCCGCATGTACTGGTCGGCGTCGATCCGTTTCCCGGGGCGTCCGTCGAGTTTACGGCTCCTGCGTTCGGCCTCGTCGGTGCTCATGAAGGCCGTCTGGTCCTCGAAGTGCAGGATCAGCCACAACTCGAAGCAGGGATTCGAGACGGCCAGGCGAATCCCATGGTCGTTCGCCAGACGGATGGCCTCCCGGAGGTTCGGATGGTTCTTGGGCCATTCGACGTCGAACACACACCAGCATTCGTCGACCTCGTCATCGCGGTTTCGTTCGATCGCCCGCTTCACCAGGGTCAGCGGCACGCCCTGTTCGGGATCGATCTCGATGTTGATCGACGTGTTGGCGCGAATCTCCGGGAGGCGCTTCAACCCTTTGATGTAGCCGGGTTCGGAGGCCTCGCCTTCGCAGAACACGACGACGGTCTTGCGCTCCGGACGGTTGGCGGTCTTCCGCCTGAGATCCTTGGCTCTGGTTCTCCGTGATGCCATCCCGATCAGCCGATGAGTCCGAGAGCCCGCAGGAATTCAGTGCGATCGACCTCCGGCAGCGCGCCGAACCGGCCGTGCAGATATGCCTTTTCCAGATTCTGGGACCTTCTCACCCGCTCGCCGGCGAACTCAGCCAGTGCGCCGAGCCTGGTCGCGCCGTCCTCTGTCTTCTCGGTCAACCAGACCTCGTCCCGGTTGAGGTGATTGAGCAGGCTCGTGTCATGAGAGGTGAAGATCAGCTGCGCTCCTCTCGGGTTTGTCGCCGGATCGTGGAACAGCCGGATCAGCTGCATGGACAGTGTCGGATGCAGGCTCGCGTCCAGTTCGTCGAACAGCAGCGGTGATCCGGCTTTGAGCGCGTCCAGAACCGGTCCGATGAGGCGGAACCAGGTGCGCGTACCCTCCGACTCCGCGGCGAACTCAAGCGGCACCCGCTCATCGGCCGCCCGGTGAACGAGGCGCACCCTGCGCTGTGTCAGCGTCCCTGGCATCTCGTCGGCTCCCGAATACGAGAGTTCACGCCTGTCGATCATCACGTCATCGATACCGAGGTCGGCCAGACGCAGCAGGGCCAACGCCTGGGCTCTGTCCGCCTGGGAAGGGGCACCCAGATCCTCGAATCCTGGCAGCGGCGGCTGACCGCGATCGGACGTCTCTTCGAACCAGCGAATGGTCGAATTCGGCGAGCCGGAATGCAACGAATACTTGATGCGAGGTTTCGGGCCGATTGCCTGGATCGCGAGCAGGTCGCGAGCGAAGTCCGAGACCAGGGGCTCGTCGAATCGCCGGGCGATTGACAACGCGAGTGTCCGGCTCGTCAGCAGCTCACGCGTACCGGACAGATTTCCCAGTCCGCGCTGGAGCTTGAACTCGCCCCCTTCGCGTTCGAAGATCCTTCTCCGTTTCTTCTCCGGATAGTGGAACAGGGCTTCGTAGTGGACCGCCTGCCGGTCAAGCTCGACGACGTACTCAAAGCGCACGCCCGATATGACGGACTCGATGGTGAACTCCGAGGGACGGTCCCCACCGTCGGCGAACGCGAACGGCTCGACAGGGATCTCATCGTCCCAGTAACGCAACGACAGCTGGACGGCACTTCGCAGCCAGGTCAGCGCGGCGATGACATTCGACTTGCCTGAGGCGTTCGGGCCGAAGATCGCCACGACCGGCAACAGACTCTCGCCCAGGTTGGGCACCGGGCGCGCCTCGACTCGGTCCCGATCGACGGCGACCATCGACAGCTCCACCGGATCAAGCACCGAACGAAAGTTCGCCACCTCGAAACGGATCAGCACAGCGCCTCCTTCCCACACCCAGGCAGTCATCGTAACTGCGGTTTCGTAGAAAACTCGCGAAAATCGCTTCCTGTCCGCGTGTGCTCTGCGAGCAGAAGGCCACTGGCGATCAGTTTGTCCCGTCCAGCTCCGGCACAACCCTCGGGCGGCCCCCGCGCGGCGAGCTCGTCGCGGGTGCCGCCGCGCGTCACCGCCACCGGACGGCCCGCCTCACGCGCCGCCGTTCGTCACCCCGCAGCACCGCGTGTCTCAGGCACCGCGTGTCTCAGGCACCGCGTGTCTCAGGCGGCGTCGTCGCCTCGTCCGCGACCGAGCACCGCGGCGATCGGCAGGACCACCACCAGGCCGCTGATCAGCACCGCGGCGAGCGCCCCCAGGACGGCCCGCTCACCACTGAAGGCGATCCCGATGGCGGCCAGCGGAGGTCCGACGTTGCGCACCGCCGTGACACCTCCCATCGTGGTACGGCGCGCGGACGGCCCGGTGGCCAGCAGGGTGCCGACGGCGAACGCGGCGACGGACAGGACGAACCCTGCGAGCAGGGTGCGTGAGCCGACAAGCGCGACGATGTCGTGCCAGCTCCCCGTGAGCATGCCCACCAGCACGATGACGAACGTCACGTTCGACACCGTGAGGGCGACCGGATGCCACGAGCGCGCCGTGGACGGCGCGTAGTGGCGCACCACCAGTCCGACGGCGAGCGGTACGAGCTGCAGGATGGCCACGGTCCGTATCAGCGCGGCGACGTCGAGGGAGATCTCCCCGCCGACCTTGGCCGTGGTGAGGATGCCGCTGCTCGTCGGGCCGAAGGTTAGGCTGCCAACGGCGGCCAGCAGCGCCTGCATCACCGTGCCCGCGACCACGTCTCCCTTCTGCACCATGCCCAGCTTCGCCCCGAACGGCCCGCCCGGCGACGAGGCGACCAGGACCAGGGCGACAAAGGCCGCGGTCGGCAGGCCGAACAGCGCGGCGACGCCCCAGCCAAGAAGCGGGATCACCACCAGGTTGGCCAGCAGCGCCAGCAGGAGCAACGGGAGGTCGGTCAGGACGGCGCCCAGCGCGGGCAGCGTGGTCCCGAGACCGGCGACGAGCATGGTCACCGCGATGAAGATCACGGTGACCGCGTTGAACAGCAACTGCAGCGTGTCCACGAAACCTCCGCCCCGAGGGCGTTCCCGTCCGCCCTGCCACCCCTGTCCGCCCGTGCCCGGCTCTGCCCGGTCCTTGTCCCGCCCGGCCCCGGATGGGTCTGCCCGCCCCTGTCCGGCTCGCCCGGTCCTTGTACGGCCCCGGACGGCTCTGCCGCCCTTGTCCGGCCTGCCCAGGTGGTGCCCGCAACCGCGCGGCCGTTGAGACCTCAGTCCTCAAGGTCTCCGAGCCAGCGCAGGGCGCTCAGCGAGGGCATGAAGCAATACTCGCCACCGCGCGTGACCACGAACCGCGGCAGTGCCCGCAGGCACCGCCGGAGCGGCTTGCGGGGAATCGTGAAGTCACCGGGGCCGTCGTTGGAACCGATGACGGGATCTCTGGCGTCGCCCGCGCCGAAGAAGACGCCGTCGTTCATCCACTCGGACTGGACGAACTCGAACTGCCGCCCCAGGTGCGCACCGATGAACGCGAACATCAGCCCGCGGTCGGCCCCGTCGTCCTCAAGGACCCCCTCGGGCAGCGGCGGGCCGTACGCGGTGCCGCGTCTGATCATCCGGTGCAGTCTCGGCACTCCCGCAACCGCCGCGTCGCGCGGGTTGCCCCTGCGAATGTGACAGCCTCCAGGAGTGGTGAATCCCGCGGGATCGTCCTGTTCGTAGCGGAAACTGTTGTTGCGGCGCGGGTCGGCGCCGAGGCCGGGATCGTCGTGCAGCGGGCTGAGTGCCAGGGGCGCGCCGCTGCGCCAGCGGCCCATGATCTTCGCCGCCAGCAGCTCCTCGTCCTCCGGCCCGGTGGAGTTGTCCCTCAGGTAGCGGCGGAAGGCGGCGACCCGCTGGTGGAGTTTACGGAAGACCGCGTAGCTGCCGTTTCGTCCCAGCACCTCGGGCTGCGGGGTCTGGAGGCCGCCGAGCTCGTCACGGTAGCCGAGCACGAACTCCCCGGCCCTGAGCGGCGTCTCCAGCCTGTTGGATCCGTCGATGCCGCTGCCCTCGACGGCCGGGTGGCTGATGCCGTCCCGGTAGCCGAAGGGTTCGGTCTCGGTGGGCAGCGCGTGACAGTCCTGCCGCCAGATCGCCGTGACGCCGGGCAGGGCGTGATAGGCCGGGCGGGCTCGGTCGACGGCCGCCTCCAGGCGGGCGCTGTCGGGCGCGAGGGCCACAAGCACCACGTGGACGTCGGGCGTGCCCAGTGGCGGTTCCCAGTTCTCCGGGCCGCTCTCACCGACGTCGCCCAGCGCCCCGGCCCGCGCGGCCATCCCCTGCCGGAACTCCCAGGAGAACGTCTCCAGCGACTCCCTCGGCACCCCCAGCGCCGCCAAGCCGTGGTAGGTGAGCGCGACGCTGACCCAGGTCTCCCCCAGGGGGCTCACCGTGTCGGCGGCCGAGGTGACCACCGCGCCGACGCGCCGCATGAGCTCCCGCCCGTGCGCGCGGTCGTCGACGCGGAAGACGATGTAGGTCGCCGCGTACGGACTCGGCCGGGGGCTGAGCACCCCACGCTGGATGTCGTCGAGCTCGAGTACGGCTCGCGTCTGCTCGGCCACGAGCGCTCACCTCCCCGGTGCGCTACTTCGACGAGACGATGTTCCGCCAGAAGGCGCGCAGGCTCTCGTCGCCGCCGAACAGTGAGCTGAAGATCGTGGAATCGGCCAGGAGCACGTCGCCGGCCCGTTCCCCGCCCGGAGGCAGCCACAGGAACATGTTGAACTCGGTGTTGCCCGCCTCGGTGAACGGGTGCGGCGGCCTGGACGGGTCGATCGGCTGCCTGCCCAGCACGCGGACGACGTCCGGACGCTCGGTCGTCACGGCGTAGTGCGGCAGGTGCATGTGGAAGTTGAAGGTGGTCACCCCCTCCAGCCATCCCCTGGTGTCCAGGTCCCTGGCGACCGACAGCGGAGCGATCTTCCTGGGCTCCCGCACCGCGGGACGCAGCCCGTAGCGGTTCTCGACGGGCACGCCGAGCTCCCGCATCAGGGACCGGACGTACCGGGCGAACCGCTGCTGGCGGGGCACCAGGGGGTCGCCGTGGTGGTGGTGCTCCATGTCGCGCACGGTCAGGTCGTCCGACGCCCCGACGTCGTGGTGCGGCCCCAGGACCAGGCAGGTCCCCTCCCTGGCGAGGAAGCCCCGCACCGCCTCGACCTCCTCCGGCGTGGGCTCCTGCCCGGTGACCATGTGGTCAAGCCCGAACAGGAGCAGGGTGTCGGTGTCGTCCAGCACCCGCTCGTCCAGCGGGGTCGGGAAACCGGCCTGGTCGATGCGCTGGTAGACCGGCACGGGGTGCCCGGTGGTCTCCCGGGTGAACTGCTGGAAGGGCACCCAGCCCCAGAAGAACAGCTCAAGTGATCCCGCGACGCCCTGCTGGAACCGCAACGGGTCGGACCACTTCGGGTCCTCGTAGGCGGGCCAGTTCACCCGCCGGACCTCGGTCATCGTGGAGAAGCGGTTGTCGAGCTCGGCCGGGTTCCTGCCCGCCTCCGCCGGATAGCTCCACGAGATGTAGATGCTCACCCGTCGCCGACCGGGGGTGTACGGGCGCGGCACGTGGTTCTGGTTGTATGTGCGTGCGGTCCTTGACTCGCTCATCTCGTCTCCCGGCGAGGCCATGCGTACCCCGGCTCTGTCTCACTGCAACTGGTCGAGCATCTCCGACAGGGCGCTCTTGATCCGCAACGCCTTCTTGATCTCGTCGGCGGTGACGTACGGATACTCCCCGTACTCGATGAAGCTCGGGCACTGGTGCTCGCGGACGAACCTGACGAACGCCTCGGGGTTGGTCTTCCAGTCCTCGGGGAACCCCTCGAGGTTCTCGAAGGCCGTGTTCACCCCCGCCTTGGTGAACAACGCGATGGCGTCCTCGGTGTACTTGTCGAAGTCGGTGTCGAAGATGCCCTGGTACATGAAACGCGTGTCGTCGTCGAAGAGCACCCAGCGCAGGTAGTGCAGCTTGAGCGGCGCGAGGAGACGCGGGTCGCCCTCCAGCGCCTTGGCCAGCGTGTGGCCGTACTCACGAATCGCCCCGGCCCGCCCCGGCTTGACCTTCGCGATGACGGTGAACCCGTAGCACGCCGGGGTTCTCGGGAAGACGGGACCGTACTTCCCCTGCTCGAGATGGTCGGTCTCCTTGGGGATGACGACCGCCTGGGGTGTGATGTCCATGCCTGTTCCTCCATCACCCGGTCAGGGGGGAAGCAGGACGAGGCTGCCTGACCACAGAATTATCCCACGGCGCGATGCTGGGTGACCGATGACAGGCGCGACCGGAGCGCGGCGCCGGACACCGCGACGCCACCCGGGCCGCCGTGGCGGTCCTCAGCGCCCTGGGGGCGTCGCGGTCGATATTTCACGTCTTCCTTCTGCTCCGGCTTGGCTGGGGTGAGGGGGCCGCCGGGACCTTCTCGGCACCGGTTCGGCTTTGGGTGCCGCGATGCTCCAGGGCTTTCATGATCTCGGGGGCCAGGGCCTCCGCCAGCGCGGGCGCGAGGGCGTCGGCCAGGGTCGAGGCGAGGACCTCTGCGAGCAGGAGCCTTTCGATCGCCGACGTCTTCGGCGTGGCCTGCGACGACTTGAGGGCCGTTTCGATCAGGGTCCCTATGGAGTCCGCGCCGCGTGCGCGGTTCTTCGTGGACTGGCCGGCCTCGCGGAATATGTCGCGGATGAGGTCGTCGATCAACGACTCCCCCTGCTCCGCTCCGGCTGACTTGCCGTTCTCCTCCGACGCCATGGGTTGCTCCTTTACGGTTGGTGTGCACCGTCCCCCGGCCGCCGATCTCACGACGACCGGGGGACGACGTCCTTACCTGCGATGTGGAGACCTGTCGCTACCGGCCCGCGAGCGCGGCCAGCAGCAGCGGGTGCTCGATCCCGCCGCTCTCCTCGCCCTCTTCCTTGCGGCGCGCCAGCGCGGCCAGCAGCAACGGGTGCTCGAAGATGCCCCCACCGCGCTGCCTGCGGCGACGGGCGAGCGCGGCCAGCAGCAACGGGTGCTCGAAGATACCGCCCTCCTCACCCTCTTCCCGGCGACGGGCAAGCATGGCGAGCAGCAGCGGGTGCTCGATGATGCTCTCCCCGCCTTCCCTACGACGGCGGGCGAGCGCGGCCAGCAGCAACGGGTGCTCGAAGATG
>NZ_JBFBCE010000078.1:12749-44552 GCF_040689595.1 Streptosporangium sp. NPDC051023
CAGCATGGCGAGCAGCAGCGGGTGCTCGATGATGCTCTCCCCGCCTTCCCTACGACGGCGGGCGAGCGCGGCCAGCAGCAACGGGTGCTCGAAGATCCCGCCCTCCTCGCCCCCTTCCCTGCGGCGACGCATGAGCATGGCGAGCAGCAGCGGGTGCTCGATGATGCCGCCCTCCTCGCCCTCCTCCCGACGGCGCGCCAGCGCCGCCAGCAGCAACGGGTGCTCGATCCCGCTCTCCTCGCTCTCTTCCTGACGAGCCGCGAGCGCGGCGAGCAGGAGCGCCTCGAAAGCCCGCCCCTCGCCGTCGTGCTCGCGCTCGGCTGTTCCGGTGGGTGCGGTGCGCTCCGCGGTCGTCGTCATAGGAATTCCCTTTCGGCTTTGGTGGTGCGCACACCTTTTTCGTGAGACAAACGCTCCGTACCCGCACCCATCTGACCCCATTCGCCGAACAGCGAATGCCACCCTTTTCCAAACCAATGCTTTGCCGTATCCATTGGCTCCTCTCGCATCCACACGGCAAACACAAAGACGAGTCAAAAGCCATTCAGGATAAGATTCGTCGAAATCGGGCCGAGACGACAGGAGAGCCGTCGTTCAACGACTATGGACACCGAGTCGAGTTCGTCGCGCCGCCACGTCGGCGACATTTGCAGATCATGACCGGGACCTGTGCCCACGGTGGTGCTCACCGGATACGCGCCTGGCATGGGACCAGAACGGTACGGCGGCGCCCCCTCTCCCGAATCGGACGCACCGCCAAAGAAGATGAGCATGGCCGACATCCGGCAAATCCAGAAATCGCCAGGGATCCAAGGAAAACCGAGGGGAAAATCATCTCGATGATTCCACATCGGACGCCAGCCGTACGGTTCTCAAGGGAACTCGCGAGGCGTCTTATTCCCCTCGTTTCCGGGCCGGACCGACCTGAAGGGCCACCCGGGTTCCCATCACCAGAAAAGCCGAACTTTCCCTAACAAATCCGGGCAGAAACTCTCTTTTCCATCAGACTCATCCGAAAATCGGCTTTCGACAACCTTGCCCGGCCCGAACCGCCGTACTCACCCCGGAAAACCGGTTGCGTCCAGAAGTAACGTGATCGGTGTGGACAGCTTCGGCGATGAGCAGGTGGAGTCGTTCGTGCGTGACGGCTTCGTGAAGGTGACGATCGGTCCGCGCGAGCAGGGCGAGGCGGCGCAGGCGTTGCTGTGGCGGCAGATCGGCCTGTCGCCGGACGAGCCGGAGGGCTGGCACGAGCCGGTGGTGTGGGCCGCGGACATGACCGGGCACGGACCGTTCGGCGAGCTGCTCAGATCACCCGCGTTGGCGGCCGGGCTGGACGCATTGTGCGGGAAGGGCGGCTGGCAGCCGCGCGGCGCGGCGGGCAACATCCCGATCCGGTTCCCACGACGGCCACCGGCCGACGACCGCGGCTGGCACCTGGATCTCAACCTGCCTCGGCCCGACGGCAGCTGGGGGGTGACCACCCGCTCGCACACCCTCCTGATGCTGTTGTTGTTCTCCGAGGTCGGCGAGCTGGACGCGCCGACGCGAATCAGGGCGGGGTCGCAGCGCGACAGCCTCGGGGCGCTGGGCGAGAAGGTGTACGACCACGTGAGCGCGGGCGCGGTGGTGGACAAGGCGAGCGAGAACCGTCCTGTGGCGCTGGCGACCGGATCCCCCGGGGACGCCTACCTGGTGCATCCGCTGACCGTGCACGCCGCGCAGGAGCACCTGGGCGAGCGGCCCAGATTCATGGCGCAGATGCCGTTCTTCCTGACGGCACCCCTGGACCCGGCGGCGGACACCCCGCTGGGCAGGGCGCTCCGCCAGGACCTGGGGAGAGCCTGAGGAAGAGGCGGCGGTCAGGTGAGGAGTGAGGAGCAGAGGCGGGGGACGGCCTGGCCGATCGGGTCGTGGATCACCTCGTCGGCCAGATGGTCGTAGGGCGTCGGCTCGCCGTTGACCACGACCAGCCGGGCACCCGCCTCGGCCGCGATCAGCACCAGGGACGCGGCGGGCTGCACCTGCAGCGAGGTGCCGACGGCGACGAACACCTCACACCCCTCCGCCGCCTCGACCGCCCTGCCGAGGGTGACCGGGTCGAGGGACTGCCCGAACATCACGGTCGTGGTCTTCAGGATGCCGCCGCACACGTGGCAGGCGGGGTCGTCCTCACCCGCGAGGATCCGCTCGATCGCCTCGCGCGTCGTCGAGCCCGCGCCACACGAGGTGCACACCGCGCCGAACATGTTGCCGTGCAGCTCCAGCACCCGCTCCGGCGGTGATCCGGCGCGCTGGTGCAGGCCGTCGATGTTCTGGGTGACGATCCAGGCGTCGGGCAGCGCGGCCAGCGCGCGGTGCGCCGCGTTCGGCTCGGCGTCCCAGGCGGGATTGTCGCGGCGCAGCAGCCACGAGCGGCGCCTGATCTCAGGATCGGCCATGTAGTAGTCGTAGGTGACGAGCTTCTCGTGCCCGGGGTCTTCGCGCCACAGGCCGTTCGGGCCGCGGTAGTCCGGGATCCCGGAATCGGTGGAGATCCCCGCCCCCGTCAGTACGGTCACCGTCATCGTCCAATGGTAGCCAGCCGCCGGGAGGGCCCCGAGAAGGAGACCGTCCCCGGCTGCGTCCCCTGGCGTCCCCTGGCGTCCCCTGCCGTCCCCTGGCGTCCCCTGGGCACCCTCGGGTACGGCAAGCTGACGGGGTGAGCAAACTGGAGCGGCGGATCGTCGAGGCGGCGGAGGCCGCGCTCGCCCAGCGCAGGTTCGTCACCGCGATCGACGTGCTGACCGGGGTGCGCTGGTTGCACGCCAGGAATGTGGACACCTGGCGGCAGGGCAGGGCCGCCACGCTGGAGGAGCTGGCCGCGGTCGACGGCGCCAAGATGGCCGAGGCGGTGGCCGTCCTCAGGCGCTGGGCGCTGGCCAAGGGGCTCACACAGGGCGAGAGCGCCTACGTGTCCGGCGGCCGGGATCGGGAGGAACTGCGCTTCCTCGTCTCGGGGGACGATGCCGCCTTCCGGGTCCACTGGGTGTCGCCGGACATGAGCGAGGCCAGGCGGCGGCAGCTCGCCGAGCGGCAGAGCAAGGCTCCCGACCTGGTCGCGGTCGAGCCGCAGAAGGCGTGGAAATGCGCGGGCTGCGGCGAGACCGGACCTTATCTGATCATGGAGAACGCCGAGCCGTACTGTCTGACCTGCACGGACATGGACCATCTCGTCTTCCTGCCCGCCGGAGACGCGGCGCTGAGCCGCAGGGCGAAGAAGGAGAGCGGGCTGGCCGCCCTTGTGGTCAGGTTCAACACGCGGCGCAAGCGCTACGAGCGCCTCGGCATCCTGGTCGAGGAGGCCGCCCTGGCGCTGGCCGAGGAGCGGTGCCTGGCCGACGAGGAGGTACGGCTGCGCCGCCGCGAGCGCGACCGGGAACGGCGAGCCGGGGAGGATGTGGAGTTCCAGGCGAGGATGGCCGGGGAGATCGCCAGACTGTTCCCCGGTTGCCCGCCGGAGCGGGCCGAGGAGATCGCCAGGCACGCCGGGCAGCGGGGTAGCGGCCGGGTCGGCCGTACCGCCGCCGCCAAGGTGTTCGACGAGAACGCGATCTCCCTTGCCGTGGTCGCCTCCGTGCGGCACCTGGACACCGACTACGACCGGCTGCTGATGTCCGGGGTGCCCAGGGCAGAGGCCAGGGAGCGGATCAGAACGACCATCGACCGGGTGCTCGGCGGATGGCGGGCGAAAAATGTCGGTGCCGCCGAGCACAATGGGCGCCGTGGAGAGCTGGCGTGAGGTCAGGCAGGCGATGCGCGAGTTCGCGCTTGGCCTGCCAGAGGCGTACGAGGACCACCCGTGGGGTGAGAGCGTCGTCAAGGTCAATAAGAAGATCTTCGTCTTCCTCGGGATCGAGGAGCCGACGGAGAAGTGGAGTCCGCAGGTCGGGGTCAAGCTGCCGCGGTCGAACGGCCACGCGCTGGCCGTCGAGGGCGTCAGACCCTCGGGATACGGGCTCGGCAAGGCGGGATGGGTGACGATCCCGCTGACGGGCGCATTGCCGGAGACCGAGGTGCTCCTCGACTGGGTCGAGGAGAGCTACCGGGCCGTGGCACCCAAGAGGCTCGTCACCGAGCTGGACACCGCGCCCCCCGGAGCCTCGGCGAGGTGAGAGCCCTCTCCGGCCATCCATCGGGCGCGGGCCAGGTGAAACCGCCTCCCCGGGTCAGTTGTCGATACCAGCGCCTCCCGAGCTGCCCGGCATCCTGTTGTCGTCGAGGCTGTCGTCGAGGCCCCCGCCGCCACCGCCATGCCGGGGATGACATTTGTGCCCGGGCCGGCAGGGCTGCGGAGCGGTCAAAGCGGGCGCGGCCACAGTGGCGGCACCGGCGAGCTGGGCCGGCATCGTCACGGGCACGATGAGAGCGGAGGCTCCCAGTGCCCCGGCCACGAGAGCGTTCCTGACTTTGATCATGACATGGCTCCATGGTGAATCAGTTGCGCCCCGGGCGACGCCCGGGCTGACGAAACGCCACATCGTTCTCGGATACGGCGCCGGCCCAACTGGAACCGGAATTCCACGCTAGTCAGCGGGAAGTTCGACGGTCACCTAGAGAAAAACAAAGCCTTGAGCAGGCCAGATTACCCTTTGGTCACACATCGTGATGAATGACACACGTTAAGTTATCGAGCATCACGCCTCCCCGCGAAAACCCTTTCTCCCACCGAAGAGCACCACTCCTCGGATTGCAATGTCCCGGCAGGTCGTCACGGCGCGAGCGCCCCTCCTCGCGACCGACGGCCCGGCGGACGGCGACGCCGGAAACCCGTCACCCCCGCGAGCCACACACGCCCCACCCGAGCCACGCCGCACATCACCCCGCGGTCATCCCGGGCACCTCCGGACCATGGCCACGGACGAACGGCACCCCTACGACGGATACACCTTTCACCGGCACTTTCCCTTTTTGGGGGACTCCGCGGCGGCGTGGCATCACGGGATGACCCTCGACGACTGTAAGCATCCTGATTGTCACGTTGAGTCACTCAACGAACGGGCATGGGCCGTATTTCGGCCAGCGAGTTGTCGCGGCCACGGGCCGCGTTCCGAAAGGAACGGTATCTCTATGTTCACGCCCAATCCCCGAGCGGATGCCACCGTCACACCCGACGGGCCGAGACGGCGCACGTCGCCGAAGCGCCTGGCGACGCTGGCCCTGACGGGATCCGTCACTCTGGCCCTCGGCGCCACCGTGTGTTCGGCGGCCATCGCGTCTCCGGCTCTGGGAAACCTGCCTTTCGCGACCGCCGGCCCGACTCCCACTCCCAGTCCCACTCGTACCCTCCCCACACTGGCCGAGGAGGCCAGGCGGAGGTGCTCGCCGAGGAACTTCTTCAGGTTCGGCCACTTCGTCCCGAGGAACTTCTTCATTCCCCGCACCCGCTTCATCGACGGCCCCGGCGGCACGATGACGGCGACGGTCAGGCGTCAGCGCCGCGTGTACTTCGAGCTGGAGATCGAAAGGGAGAAGGGCAGCGAGATCAACACCCCGATCAACAAGGACGCCCTGATCCGCAGGCTGCGGAACAACATCAACCCGCTGCTCGCCGAGGAGCACGTCGTCGAGGCCGGGCACGATTACGTCCAGGCGATCACCCCGGGCAAGTACGGCAACCTGTGGTACCGCGTCTTCGGTTACCGGGTGGGCTTCTCCGCCTGGCGGCAGCTGACCGACTGCACCATACACCGGGTCGCCTCCGGCATCGCCAACGTCCCCGGCAGGGTTGAGGGCTGGCGGTACTGGGAGACCGACCACCCGATGTTCAGGGGGCACAAGCTCTCGGAGAAGTAACCCCCGCCGGCTGTGACCGCACATCCGGCGGCCCGGACCCGGGCCGCCGGTCGCCGGACCCCGACGCGAGCCGGGGTCACGGCTGCAGGGCCCCGCGAAGACGGCCGGGAGCGGCTCACCCGACCCCGGCGGCGTCCCGGATCGGGCAGGCCGGTCCCCTCGGGATCGGCGGAGGTCAGGACATCGCGGGGGTCGGGAAACGGAACCCGGGCCCGAGGAACCGGGCGGCGTTGTCGCCGAGCAGCTTCGCGCGGGCGGTTTCCGAGAGGAACCCCGCCCCTCTGATCAGCGAGCCGACCGGTGTCTCGCCCAGCGGGTAGGGGAAGTCCGAGCCGAGCATGACCCGGTCCTCCCCCATCGTGTCCACCAGCAGCCGCAGCGCCCGCTCGTCGAAGACCACCGAGTCGACGCTGAACCGTTCCAGGTAGGCCGACGGCGGCCGCTCGGAGGTCCCGACCACGTCGTTACGGCGGTGCCAGGCGTTCTCGAAGCGACCGAGCCAGAAGGCGAACGAGCCGCCGCCGTGCGCGAAGCAGATCCGCAGGCTGTCGGGGACCCGGTCGAAGACGCCGCCCAGGATCAGGGCGAGCACCGACAGGTGGGTCTCCGCGGGCATGCCGACCAGCCACTGGGCCATCCAGCGCTGCAGCCTGGGGCCGCCCGCCATGTCCCACGGATGGACGAAGACGGGCGCGCCGACGGCCGCGCAGTGCTGGAGGAACTGGACGATCCCCTCGTCGTCGAGGTCGCGGTCGCCGACGTGGTTGCCGATCTCGACGCCCGCGTGCCCCGAGGCCAGGCACCGGTCCAGCTCCGCGCAGGCCAGGTCGGGGTCCTGGAGCGGAACCTGGCAGAACGGCACGAGCCGCTCGGATGCGCAGATCTCCAGCGCCAGGTCGTTGAAGACCTTCGCGACCCCGGCCGCCTGCTCCGCGGGACGCTCGTAGGAGAAGAACACCGGCGTCGGCGAGACGACCTGGACGTCCACCCCCTCGGCGTCCATCCGTTCCAGGCGTACCGCCGGGTTCCAGCAGTCGTCCTGGATCGCGCGGAACTCGCGGTCGCCGAGCAGGATCATGGCCTCCCGCTCGGAGTCGACCCGCAGCCGGGGCGCCCGCGGCCAGCCAAGGTCGGGCCAGCCCTTCGGGACGTGGTGGGTGTGCGCGTCGATGATCAACGGTTATCCCTTGCCCAGGTGCAGGGCGCCGCAGTTGTCGCAGGTACGGGCCTTCTCGTCGTCGTAGAAGGCCTGGAAGATCGGCGGCAGGTCGGCCACGATGTCGCGGACCTGGAGCTCGACCTCGTGAACGATCGCGTTGCACTCCTGGCAGTACCAGCGGAACTTCTCCAGCACCCCCTCGGGCCTGATCCGCTCGACCAGGAAGCCGACCGAGCCCTCCTCGGGACGCTGCGGCGAGTGCGGCAGGTTCGGCGGGAGCAGCCACATCTGGCCCTCGCGCACGTGCACGGTCTCCGGCCCGTCCTCGGTCATGACATTGATGTGCATGTTGCCGCGGACCTGGTAGAACAGCTCCTCGTACGGGTCGACGTGGAAGTCGGTCCGCGCGTTCGGACCGCCGACGACCATGACGATGAGGTCGTTCGAGTCCTCGAAGATCACCTTGTTGCCCACCGGGGGCTTGAGCAGGTGGGCGTGCTCGTCGATCCACTTGGTGAAGTCGATGGGGGGAATCACTGGCTCTCCTCCTGTGCACGGGCCGCCTTGTGGGCGACCGCCTGGATCTCGATGAGCAGGTGCGGGTGAGGTAGCTGGTGGACGGCGACGGTCGTCCTGGTCGGGCCCGTTTCGTCGAAGTACTCCGCGTAGACCGCGTTGTAGCCGCCGAAGTCGTTCATGTTCACCAGGTAGGCGGTGATCTGGACGAGATCGGTGAGGTCGGCTCCCATCGCCCCGAGGATGTCGCGGATGTTCTCGATCACGGCCCTGGTCTGCTCGGCGATGTCGAGCCTGACCGTGCCGAACTCGTCGGCCTCGGCCCCCGCGATCGTGTTGTCCGGCCTGCGGGAGCTGGTCCCGGACACGTAGATGAGGTCGCCCGCCCGCTTGACGTGCGGGAATCTTCCGCGCGGCGTGGCCTTGCCGCTCACGACCATGCCCTCGGTCATGGTGCCTCCCCCGCGATGAACGAGACCGAGCCCAGGTGCTGGACCTCGACCTTGACGTGGACGCCCGCGGGGAGCGGCTCCGCGGGGGTCGCGGCGCCCGCGAGCAGGATCCAGCCCGGCTCCAGGACCGTCCCCACCTGTACGGCCAGCCGCGCGGCCTCGACCACGGCCCTGCGCGGGTCGCCCAGGATGGCACCGGTCGACCCTGCCTGGACGGGACGGCCGTCGATCTCCAGGAGGACGCCGAGGTTCCACCGGGCCGGGTCGTACGGCTGCCACGGACCGACCACGTATCCGGCGGCCGAGGTGTTGTCGGCGATCACGTCCGGCAGTGAGAACCGGAAGTTCTCGTAGCGGGAGTCGATGATCTCGATGCCGGGCGCGACCGCGGCGACGGCTCCCGGGGCGAGGGCGTCGGCGACGGTGGCGATGCGCCTGCCGATCAGGTAGACGACCTCCGGCTCGATCCGCGGATGAATGTATCCCGATATATCGGCGTACGAACCGTCGAGGACCGCCGACGACTCCGGCACCCTGCCGAAGATCACGTCATGCACGCCCATCTGGCGGCGCTTGCCCTCGCTGGTGAAGCCCAGCTTCACCCCCGCCAGGCGGTCGCCCTGCTCAAGGCGGAGCCGCAGCAGCTCCTCCTGAACCCGGTAGGCGGTCGCCACGTCGTAGTCCTGCTCGGGCTGCGGCACCGCGCGGGCCGTACGGGCGGCCTCGTCGAGCACCGCCGCGAGCTTGTGGATGTCGGTCACGCGTTCCCCTCCGCACGCGCCAGGTCCGGCGCGCCTGCCTCCGCACGCGCCAGGTCGAGCGCGATGTCCACGATCATGTCCTCCTGGCCGCCGACCATCCCTCGCCTGCCGACCTCGGTCAGGATGGTCCGGGTGTCGATCCCGTAGCGCGCCGAGGCCGCCTCCGCGTGGCGCAGGAAGCTGGAGTAGACCCCGGCGTAGCCGAGGGTGAGCGTCTCCCTGTCCACCCGCACCGGGCGGTCCTGCAGCGGCCTGACCAGGTCGTCCGCGGCGTCCATCAGGGCGTTCAGGTCACAGCCGTGCTTCCAGCCCATCAGGTCGGCCACCGCGACGAACACCTCGATCGGGCAGTTGCCCGCGCCCGCGCCCATCCCGGCGAGGGAGGCGTCGACCCTGAAGGTACCGTTCTCGACCGCGACGACCGAGTTGGCCACGCCGAGTCCCAGGTTGTGGTGGGCGTGGATGCCGATCTCGGTCGCCTCGTCGAGCACGGAACGGTAGGCCCTGACCCGCTCCCTGACGCCGTCCATGGTCAGCCGCCCGCCGGAGTCGGTCACGTAGACGCAGTGCGCGCCGTAGGACTCCATGAGCTTGGCCTGCCTGGCCAGCTCGTCGGCCGGGGCCATGTGGGACATCATCAGGAACCCGGCCACGTCCATGCCCAGCTCCCTCGCGGTGGCGATGTGCTGGGCGGAGATGTCGGCCTCGGTGCAGTGGGTGGCGACCCTGACCGAGGTCACCCCGAGCGCGTGAGCGCGCTTGAGGTCGTGGATGGTGCCGATCCCGGGCAGCAGCAGGGTCGTCAGCTTCGCCTGCCGTACGGCTCCCGCGACCGCCTCGATCCACTCGTCGTCGGTGTGCGCGCCCGCGCCGTAGTTGAAGCTGCCCCCGGCGAGGCCGTCACCGTGGGCGATCTCGATGGCCGCGACGCCCGCGGCGTCGAGCGCGGCGGCGATCTCGGCGGCCTGGGCCGTGGTGTAGCGGTGCCGGATGGCGTGCATGCCGTCCCGCAGCGTCACGTCCTGGACGTAGAGCCTCACGCGTTCACCTCCGCGAGCCGCTCGGCGGTGCGCAGCGCGGCCGAGGTCATGATGTCCAGGTTCCCCGCGTACGCGGGCAGGTAGTGGGCGGCGCCCTCGACCTCAAGGAAGACGGTCACCTTGACGCCTCCGGTGCGTTCCCCGTCCGGCAGCGGCTCGCCCGCCGGGATCCGCTCGAACTGCACGTCCTGCTTGAGCCGGTACCCCGGCACGTAGTCGCGGACCCGCTCGACCATCTCCCGTACGGCCTGCGCGACCTCCGCCTCGTCACAGTCGTCGACGAGGCAGTAGACCGTGTCACGCATGATCAGCGGCGGCTCCGCCGGATTCAGCACGATGATCGCCTTGCCGACGGCCGCGCCGCCGACCTCCTCGATCGCCCGCGAGGTCGTCTCGGTGAACTCGTCGATGTTGGCGCGGGTGCCGGGTCCCGCGGACCTGGAGGCGATCGAGGCGACGATCTCGGCGTACCTGACGGGGACCTTCGAGGCCACCGCCGCCACGATCGGGATCGTCGCCTGCCCACCGCAGGTGACCATGTTGAGGTTCGGCCTGTCGAGGTGGGCGTCCAGGTTCACCGGGGGCACCACGTACGGCCCGACGGCGGCCGGGGTCAGGTCGATGACCCGCTTGCCGTGCTCGCGCAGCACCCGGTCGTTGTGCAGGTGCGCCTTCGCCGAGGTGGCGTCCAGGACGATGTCGACGTCGGCGAAGCCGGGCAGCGCGACCAGGCCCTCGACGCCCTCGTGGGTCGTGGCGACCCCGCGCCGCCTGGCGCGGGCCAGGCCGTCGGAGTCGGGGTCGATGCCCGCCATGGCGACGACCTCGACCCGCTTCGACAGCAGGGCCTTGAACATCAGGTCGGTGCCGATGTTCCCCGATCCGATGATCGCGATCTTCATCGGCCGCTCTCCATTCCCGATCATGCGAACACCGCCCGCACCGAGCCGACGCCGTCGAAGTGCGCCTCGAACACGTCACCGGACTCGACGGGAACCACCGGCCCGAGCGCCCCCGTCAGCACGACGTCCCCGGCCAGCAGCGGGAAGTCCTTGCCGCCCATCGCGTTGGCCAGCCAGACGGCGGCGTTGAGCGGGTGCCCGAGGCAGGCGGCGCCGACACCGGTCGAGACCTCCTGGCCTCCCTTGGTCATGGTCATCCCGGCCAGCCGCAGGTCGAGGCCGCGCAGGTCGACCGGAGTGTTGCCGAGAACGAACGCCCCGCTTGAGGCGTTGTCCGCGATGGTGTCGACGAGCGTGATGTCCCATCCGGCCACCCGGCTGTCCACGATCTCGATCGCGGGCAGCACGAAGTCGACCGCCCTGATGACGTCCGCGACCGTGAAGGGCCCTCCGACCAGGTCGGACTTGAGGACCAGCGCGATCTCCGCCTCAGCCCTCGGCTGCAGGAGCCGCTCCGTGGGAACGGGCAGGCCGTCGGGGTAGGCCATGTCGGCGAAGAGCATGCCGAAGTCGGGCTGGTCGACGCCGAGCTGGCGCTGAACCGCCTGGGAGGTCAGGCCGATCTTCCGCCCGACCAGCCGCCGCCCCTCGTGCAGCGCCCGCCTGGTGTTGATCTCCTGTACGGCGTAGCCGACCTCCGCGGTTCTGGCGGGCAGCGTCTGCCGCACCGGCGGGCACGGCTTGCCGATGCGCGCCGCCTCGAGCAGCTGGTCGGCCGCCTCGACGAGCACGTCGGTCGCCTCGCTCCACTCAGTCATGTTCCGGCTCCAGCTTGATCGTGATCGTGGTGGGTTCCGAGTAGAAGTCGAGGGAGTCGGTGCCGCCCTCCCTGCCGATGCCCGACAGTTTCACCCCGCCGAACGGGGTGCGCAGGTCCCTGAGGTACCAGGTGTTGACCCAGACCAGGCCCGCCTCCAGCGACTGGGCGACCCGGTGCGCCCTGCTGAGCCGTGAGGTCCACACCGTCGCCGCCAGGCCGTACTCGCTGTCGTTGGCCAGCTCGACGGCCTCGGCCTCGGTGTCGAACGGGGTGACATGACAGACCGGGCCGAAGATCTCCTCCCGGTTCACCCTTGAGGTCCGCGGCAGGCCGGTCAGCACGGTCGGCTCGACGTAGTATCCCCCGTCCCGATCGTCGCCGAAGCGCGGCACACCGCCACCCGCCCTGAACTCGGCACCCTCATCCTCGGCGAGCCGGTAGTAGGACAGCACCTTGTCCCGGTGCTCGGCGGAGATCATGGGCATCATCGTGGTGTCCTCGTCCTCGGGACGCCCGAACCGCAGCTCCCCGGCCCGCTTGGCCAGCCGCGTGACGAACTCCTCGAAGATGGGCCGTTCGACGTAGAGCCGCTCGGTGCACAGGCAGACCTGGCCGCCGTTGGTGAAGACCGAGCGCACGCTCCCCTCGACGGCCGCGTCCAGGTCGGCGTCGGCGAAGACCAGCCCGGCGTTCTTTCCGCCCAGCTCGAACGAGACCGGCTTGACCCGGTCGGCGACACTCTTCATGATCGTCGACCCGGTACGGCTCTCGCCGGTGAAAGTGACCGCGTCGACTCCCGGGTGCTCGACCAGGAACTGGCCGGTCGAGCCGCCGCCGAAACCGTGCACGACGTTCAGGACGCCAGGTGGCAGACCGATCTCGGCGGCGATGTCCGCCAGCACGGCGACCGAGCCGGGCGTGTGCTCCGAGGGCTTGACCACGATCGTGTTGCCCGCGACGAGCGACGGGCCGATCTTCCAGGTCGCCAGCAGGAACGGCAGGTTCCACGGCACGATCACCGCGACCACGCCGAGCGGCTTGCGCACGGTGTAGCTCAGCACGTCCTTCAGGTGGAACGCGTCATCGGGGCGCTGGGCGGCGATCTCGGCGAAGGACCGGAAGTTGGCCGCCCCGCGCGGGATGTCCAGCGTGCGGGTCTGCGTGATCGACTTGCCGGTGTCCGCGATCTCCGCGGCCACCAGCTCCTCGAACCGCTCCTCGATCGCGTCGGCGAGACGGCGCATCCACCCGGCCCGTTCCGCGACCGGCAGCCCCGCCCAGCCCGGCAGAGCCTCGCGGGCGGCGGCGACCGCCCGGTCGACGATGGCCCGGTCCGCCTCGTGGACCAGGCGGACCGGCCTGCCGGTCACAGGATCATGCGTCGCGAACGTCGCGCCCTCGGCGACCTGTACCCCACCGATGAAGTGGGTCACCTGGTCAGACAAGACTTCTCCTCAAGGAAGGACCACTCCGGGTCACTATGTACGGGTATAGAGCCGAGAGTCGTCGATGGGCAACAATGTGTTCCGTGAAACGGAACCCCGACCGCCTCTCGGTGCTGGAGAAGTCCTGGCTCGTGCTGGACTCGTTCCGTCCGACGGGAGGCCCGCTGCGGCTCACCGAGGTCGCGGAGCGCTGTCACCTGCCCAAGACCACCGCCTTCCGGCTGCTCACCGAGCTGACCGAGATCGGCGCGGTCACCCGCCGCGAGAACGGCTACTATCTCGGCCGCCGCCTGTTCGAGCTCGGTAGCATCGTGCCCCTCGAACGCGACCTGAGACATGCCGCACTCCCCTTCATGCACGATCTCTACGAGGCCACCCACGAAACCGTGCACCTGGGCGTGCGCGACGGCCTCGACGTGGTCTACGTCGAGAAGATCCGCGGCCAGGAGGCGTTCGCCCTGCCCTCACGCGTCGGCGGCCGTCTCCCGCTGACCTGCACCGGGATCGGCAAGGCGCTGCTGGCCTACTCGGGTCCCGACCTCATCGAGGAGGTCCTCGGCCGCCCCCTGCGCCGCCTGACCCCCCACTCGATCGTGGACCCGCAGCGCCTGGAGGAGACGATCGGCCAGATCCAGGCGGCGGGCCTGGCCTACGAGCGCGAGGAGGCCCAGCTCGGCGGCGCCTGCATCGCGGCCCCCGTGTTCGGCGACGGCATGGCGGTCGCGGCCCTCTCCGTGTCCGTCCCCCTGGCCCGCTTCCAGCCGACCCGCCTGGCCCCCGCCGTCAAGGCCGCCGCCCTCGGCATCTCCCGCGCCCTCGCCCGAGGCATCTGACGAGGAGGCCCGAAAAGTGTGATCCTCCGGAGGATGGGGAGAGCCCACGGAGCCGCCGTGACCGTGGAAGGCCGGAGCCGCTCTTCGTGTCGGGGGCGTGCAACTCTCCTCTGTCGACGGGTATGCGGTTCACTGGTCGTCGAACCGGCCAGTCCGGTCATCCCGGCCAGCTCGCAGGAGGATCCATGGAAACTCGCACCGAGAAGGTAACCGTCGCGGACGGCTCGTTCGACCTGCATCTCTGGCTGCCGGACAGCGGCAGCGGCCCGGTCGTCCTGGTGATCCAGGAGATCTACGGCGTCGGGCCGTACATCAGGCAGGTCGCCGAGGAGCTGGCCGGGCTGGGATACGTGGTCGGCGCGCCGGATCTCTTCTGGCGGATCCAGCCCGGCTGGGTCTCCGACCACAGCGAGGCGGGAACGGCGGAGTCACTGAAGGTCAGCGCGCGCTTCGACGTCCCCCATGGGGTCGCCGACTCGGCCATGGCGCTCGCCCGGCTGCGCGCGCTTCCCGAGGCGGACGGCGGCGCCGGGGTGATCGGGTTCTGCCTGGGCGGCTCGATCGCCTACCTGCTGGCGGCCACCGTCGAGACGGACGCGGTGCTGTCGTTCTACGGCTCGGCCGTACCGGGGGCGACGGGGGTGCTGGAGAAGATCACCTGCCCGTTGCTGCTCGTCTTCGGCGGCTCCGATCCCTACATCCCCCGCGAGCGGGTCGCCCAGGTCGAGCGGGCCGCGGCGGGCAGGCCGAACGTGGAGGTGCACGTCGAGGAGCGGGCCGGGCACGCGTTCCTCAACCACGAGGCCCCGCAGTTCCACAACCCCGAGGCCGCGCCCGCCGTCTGGAAGATGGCCCTGGACTTCCTCGGACGCCACGTCCGCTGAGCCGCCCGGAGCGGGACCACAGGCGTGGAGAACAGGACGGCCGCCTTAAGGGACTTCGGAAGGCTCAGGGGCTTCGGAAGGCTCAGGCGACCCTTGCCTGAAGGTCACCTTCCCGTACCCTGGAGACACCCCTCAGCGGCCCCGGCCCCGGCATCATTGCCCCATGCAACAGGTGTGGCACTTATGGGGAAATATCATCATCGCGAGTGCTTTGGCGATCCCGCTCGCCCTCCTCGCCGCCCGCCTTCTCGCCCGGCGCCGCGCCCGTGACGGCCACCCCTCCCCCGCACGTACGGCCGCCGCCGACGTCGCCATGGTGGCCGGGACCACCCCCTGGATCTGGATGATCCTCACCCCGAGGACGGGCCTGAGCGGGGTCAGCCTGGTCCCGTTCAGAGACCTCGCCGACCTGTTCCATGGGCCTGCCGTCACGGTGTTCGTGCAGGTCGGAGGCAATCTTCTGGTCTTCGCCTCGCTCGGCGCCCTGCTCCCGGTCCGCTCGGCGCGCTTCGCCTCGCTCGCCAGGGTCGCGGGGGTCGCAGCGGGGGCGTCGTGCGCCGTCGAACTCCTGCAGTACGGCCTGCGTCTGGGCAGGGTGAGCTCCATCGACGACGTACTGGTCAACACGGCGGGCGCCGTACTGGCCGCGGCCGTCACACGGAGGTGGTGGGCCCCGCCAATAGCGGCCGGGACCGTTCCACGGTAACGGACCGGGTAAACCCCCGTCGCTCGTCACACGGGCACGATCCGCTCAAAAGAAGCACGGGACCATCCTTTGCATCTGTGCGATCGTGGACAAGACGGGGCAAGTTCTCTGGAGACGCCAAACCCGGTTGGTGACAGAGGGTGATAAAACGTGCAGCAATCCCCGGTTCCTCCCGAGCCCCCGATCTACCGGCGCATCGCCGACGGGCTTCGCGAAGCGATCCTGTCCGGTGACCTCAGAGACGGGGACCGGCTTCCGGGCGAGAACGCCCTCATGGCCGAGTACGGCATAGCCCGTGCGACGGCCAGACAGGCTCTGTCCGTACTCATCAACGAAGGACTGGCCGTGCCCAAGCGCGGCTCGGGAGTCTACGTGCGGCTGTTCCGGCCGATCAGGCGGCACGGCTCGCGGAGGCTCTCCCAGCGGCAGTGGGGGCAGGGACAGGCGATCTGGGACTCGGACACCGCGGGGCGCCCCTACGCCGTTGACGAGGTGAACATCGACAGGGAGGTCGCGGAGGAGGAGGTTGCGCGGGTCTTGGGCTGCACCGAGGTGTGGGTGCGGCGCAGACGGTACTCGGTTGACGGCAGGCCCGTCCAGCTGTCCGTCTCCCACTTCCCCGCCGACCTGGTCGAGGGCACCCCGATCACGCGGGAGGACACCGGGCACGGAGGCGTCTACGCGCGCCTGGGCGACCTCGGCCAGGCGCCCGCGCACTTCACCGAGGAGGTTCGAGCCCGCATGCCCCATCCGCACGAGACCGTCCAGCTCGACCTGCCCGCGGGCACCCCGGTCATCGTGATCGGCCGTGTCGCCTACACCGCGGCCGGCGCCGCGGTCGAGGTCAACGAGATGATCCTGGACGCCGCTTCCTATGTACTTCAGTACGACTTCGACTCATAGATCAAGCTCTGTCGTCAAGCGATAGGTTGACCTGTCTCCTACGATCATTGATTTCTCTAGAGAAGTGCATCACCTTCGAAAGGTGGAACGTCGCGAGGGCCTGGGCGCGGGGAAGGTGCATGGATGTCATTCGACCGGCATCTGGCGGAAATCGCCCGGGAGTTTCCCGAGTGGACGATCTGGCGGAGCGATGCGGGCAGGTGGTGGGCTACCCGCCACCACCCGCTGACCTCCGCCCAGCGTGACCTCGGCTGCGCGATGACCATCGACGCGGACGACCCAGAAAAGCTGCGCGAGCAGCTACGCGATCAGCAGGACCTCTCCGACGAATCAGACGGAGAGGATTCCTGAAAAACTGCCCGGCGCCCGGTTCAGCGGACCTCGCGGCCCCGGCGCCGGGCCCCCAATCGCGGAAGCCTCCGACCCTATCGGGGGCGGGGGCTTCCGCTTGACATCAGAGGTCACACGCCTGTGGCGTGGGACACAGCGCGCGGCCGGACCCGGTCCCGCGCACCCGCGCACACCCCCCGGTCCCGCGCACCCGGTCACCCGCGCGCCCAGTCACCCGCGCACACGCCACTCGGCTACTTGCGGGACGCGTACTCGTCGTTCTCCTTGCCCGCCCGGCCCGCGTTCGCGTCGGTCTCGTCGAAGCCCTGGGCACGGCGCCCACCGCCGAAGACACCGTCATGCTCCTCGTCCTCGTCCACGATCACGCGAACAGCCTCGACGTCGAGCAGGGCCTCGGCCCTGGACGCGCCCTGGCCCTCGCTCCCGGGCGCAAAGTCCGTCCTGGGGGTGAAGAAGTCATCCCCGGAGAAACCGCCGTCAGGATCGGCCTCGGAGACGAAGTCCACCTCGGCCTCGGCCGCCGGGAGGGCGGCCTGGACCGGAGCGGGGGGAAGCACAGAGGCCTCGTCGATCAGCGGCCCCGCCGAACCCTCTCGCTGGATCAGGTCACCGAGGACCGCGCCCATCTCGTTGAGACGGCGCATCACCTCGTGATGGGTGTCGGTGAGGTAGGAGACCCTGCGTCCCGTCGTCTCGTCCAGAATCGTGGCGCGCTGCTGAGCCGATGTCAGCGTGGCGTGGGCCTCGGCGTTCGCCGAGGTCACGGTCGACTCGGCCTCGGCGCGAGCGCTGTTCAGCGTGGACTCGGCCTCGGCGCGGGCGCTCTCGATCGTCCGCTCCGACTCGTTCCTGGCGGAGGTGAGCATCCGGTCCGACTCGGCGCGGGCCGCGCGCAGGGTCTCGTCCGACTCGGCGCGGGCCGCGTTGATGGTCTCCTCCGCGTCCCCTCCGGCCTGGGCGAGCATCTGCTCGGACGCGTGCGTGGCCTCGGCGACCCGGCGCTCCGCCTCCTGCTGCGCGGCGTTCAATATGCCCTCGCCACGCTCCTGCGCGGAGGTGACCAGCCGCTCGGCCTCGGCCGCCGCGTCGTCGCGGAGCTTGTTGGCCTCGGCGTCGGCGACCTGCCTCTTCGAGGCGGCTTCCTCCTCGCCCAGCTTCAGGATCTGGCTGAGCCGCTCGCCGAGCTCGTCGTAGTCTTGCGGGGCGTCGGAAAGCCGCCGACGAGCATCCGCCAACTCCATCCGGCTCTGCTCGGCCTGGTCGATCGACCGCACGAGCCGTTCCTCCAGATCGCGGATCTGGTTGCGGGTACGGTTCATGTAGTCGTGGACCTGGCGGCGGCTGTAGCCGCGCATGACGACCTCGAACGAGTCCTCATGCATCAGATCGGGAAAGCTCTCGTGCTGGTTTGTCATGGCGCTACCCGTGGAGGTTGTGTGGCGGGAAAGGAGACGTCAGGAGACGACTTTCCTGCTTACTGCCCAAGACCGCAACCGGAACACGCCACCGGCTTGCGGAAATATCGGGCAACCTCACTCCCCGTAACATCAACCTCATGAACGCCATCCCGTACATCGCCGCCCTCGACGGCGACGCGACGCCCCTCATCCACCCCGACGCCTACGTCGCTCCCGGCGCCGTGGTCGTCGGCCGCGTACGGCTCGGCCGCGCCTCGAGCGTCTGGTACGGATCCGTCCTCCGGGGTGACGACGAGCTCATCGAGGTCGGCGAGGAATGCAACATCCAGGACCTGTGCTGCCTGCACGCCGACCCCCGCGAGCCCGCCGTGCTCGAGGACCGGGTCAGCCTCGGACACAAGGCCATGGTGCACGGCGCCCACGTGGAGACGGGCGCGCTCGTCGGCATCGGGGCGATCGTGCTCGGCAGGGCGAGGATCGGCGCGGGCTCACTGATCGCGGCGGGCGCCCTGGTCGCGCCCGGCAAGAGGATCCCGGCGGGGGTGCTCGTCGCGGGTGTCCCCGGAAAGATCGTCCGTGAGCTCACCGACGACGACCGCGCCTCGTTCGCTCGCACTCCGGACAACTACATGGACAAGGCCGCGCGGCACAGGGCCGCGACCGCCGTCACGCCCGCCTGAACACCGCCACGGCCCCTCTTGGCCTCTCCCCTCCCGTCCTCCTGCTCCTCCTGCTCCTCCTGCGGCGATCCTGGGATCGCTGACGCGCGGGGAAGCCATGGGTAACATGACCGCCGTGCGGCAGTGGGACGGGTTCGACGCCATCGAGAGAGATGTGCGCGCCATAGTCGCCGACCCCCGATGGGCGGCGCTCCCGCTGCCCGCGCGGGCCCAGACCCTCGCGCTGCGCACCCTGGCGACTCCGGACGGCGGCCGCTGGCTGTTCGGCGCGCACGCCCGGTGGTACCGCCAGGACCCGGCCGACGGTCGCTGGCACCTGACGGCCCCGCCCGCGGATCCGGGGCTGCGCGTGGCCGCGCACGTCGTGCGGGCCACCTCGATGATCATGCCACACCTGGTCCCCGGCGCTCACGACTTCTCCGTGGACCGTGGCTCCGTGCAGGGGTTCGTCGGCCCCGACGTGCCGCCCGAGATCACCGAGCGGGTCCGCGAGCTGGTCGTCTCCCAGCGCGGCAGGCGCAGGGAGGACTTTCCGCTCACCGGCGCCTTCACCGACCTCTTCGCCGGGGAGGTGCCCAGCCCCGTCGCCGCGATCTGGGGCACCCTCATGTGGTGCGCCTACGCTCCCGCATTCGATGGCAACGAGGTCCTGCTGTCGATGTTCGGCGAGTTCCTGGCCCGCCCGCTTCCCGGTGACGAGTGGGTCCGCTGGCTGCTGCCCGCCTCACTGGCCGACCTGGCCGCGCTGTACGGCGAGCGGGTCAGGGCGGGGCACCCGGAGGCGGGGCTCAGACTGGTCGCGCTGATGGCCGACACGGCGGGGGCCATCAGGTACGACCCCCGGTTCCGCCCCAGGGCCGACATCCTGCTGGCCATGGTCGAACCGGTGCTCCGCCGTACCGGGCCCGACCCCGCCGTCGCGCACCTCGGCGACGACGCGGTACGGCAGGCCTGGCTGTCACGCTGCCCGCCCCACGTGACGCTGCCGGACACCTCGCCCGGGGAGCACTTCCAGCACGTGGTCTACGACCTGGTCGAGACACTGGGGTTCCTGGTGCCCAAGGGTGCGGACCCCAGGGCGGTCGCGGCCTCGCTGCTCGCCGCCGACCTCTCGGCGTTCGGTCCCAGGACGGCGGATCCGCTCTATCCCTTGCTCGACCCCGAGCTGCGCCACATCGTCCACGTGGTGCTCTCCGACCCGTCCCACCCGCTGCGGGGGTGCTGGCCGCGTTCCGGCGAGCTGCCCCCGGCCCTCAACCCGCCGGACAGGGCGGGAGCGGCGGCCCTGCTGGGAGCCGCGTACGCCACGGGGCTTGCCTGGTGCCGTCTCACGGGCACCGCGGTGCCCGCGCGGGGATTCACGACGGCCTCCGCGGTCGTGCACCGCCTGACGCACGAGCGGGACGACCCGGCCCCGGGCTTCTCGGGAACCTTCCCCCGCCACTTCTGACAGGCCCGGCGGAATTACCCCACAGATATAGTTATTTCACTTACGTCACTCCTTTATCTCCTATACGCCTCATATATCTCATAATTTGCCGAATTGTGATCTCTAAATCGGGAAACGATCCTCATGGGGCTGCGGTGACGTGGCGAGGAATGGTCCCGATGGGCCATGGGCACGCAAGACCTCCCACCGTAACCTCGAAGTGGGTGTGGGCTGCGGAAGGAAGGACGACGCGGTGGGGCACGACGACCTGGACTCTAGGGTCCACGACCGTGTCGCGTTGGACGAGATCGCTCTCTATGCGGAGGTGCTGACCGCCGTCGCCATCAGCGAACGGCCGCTCACCTTGGCGGAGCTCGACAACGCGCTCGGATTGAGTGCTTCGGCGATCTGCTGAGGCCATTGGGAGAACCATCTGAACGACCTAGTCCCGGACTCCGTTCCGGGGTCCGGGACGTGGTTCGTGGAGATGGTCCTGTGACTAGTCACGAACGGACGAGGCGGGCGATCGCCGCCGAGGCCTCCTTGATCTTCTCCTCGGCCTCCGGCCCGCCGGAGTTGACCGCGTCGGCGACACAGTGCGCGATGTGGTCCTCCAGGAGGCCGAGCGCCACCGCCTGGAGCGCCCGCGTGGCGGCTGACACCTGTGTCAGCACGTCGATGCAGTACGCGTCCTCGTCGACCATGCGCTGCAGGCCCCTGATCTGTCCCTCGACCCGCCGCAACCTGGTCAGATAGGCCTGCTTGTCTCCGCTGTAGCCATGCATGTCCCAACGGTACCCGTGTCAGGCGCAACGGGAAGTGGCCGTGATCAGTTTCTCCCACTGCTCGGCGACCGCGGGCGCCGTGTGGACCGCCGCCGCCCCCAGCGCGCCCGCGGCGAGCTCCCTGCGCCGCCGTTCGTCGTCGATGAGCGCGAGCAACGCGAAGGCGTAGGCCTCGATCTCGCCGTTCCCCTCCGCGACCAGCACCCCGCTGCGTCCCTCGACCACGAACTCGCCCGGCCCGCTCGGGCTGTCGAACCCGATCACCGGCACCCCGCTGGCCATCGCCTCGATCACCGTCATCCCGGGCGTCTGCGGCGTCTCGGCCCTCGAGGTCACCGCGACGATCGACGCCTTGGCGAACTCGCCGGTCAGGTCAGAGGTCGTGCCCATGAAGTAGACGTGATTATGCAGGTTCAGCTCCTGGACCAGGGCTCGCAGGTGCCTCTCCTCAGGGCCTCCGCCGTACAGGCGCAGGCGCCAGTCGGGTCGCTTGTCCGCGACGACGGCGAAGGCACGGATCAGCCGGTCGTAGGCCTTGACCGGCACCCAGCGCCCGCCGGCGGCGACGATGCGGTTGTCCATGCGGGAGCGCGGCCACGGCCCCGCGGGCAGCGCGTCCGGGATCAGCCTGACGTCGGCGCCACCGTGCAGGAGGCGGTCCCAGTCCTGCCTGCCCTTCTCGGTCGCGGTGACGACCGCGTCGAGGCGGGGGTAGAACTTCGTGATCGGCCCCGGCAGCGGCGGGTGACCCCACTCGCGGGCGACGCGCACGATCTCGCGGGAGGCGTGCCTGGCCACCTGAACACTCAGGCCCGGCCTGGTCGCGATGACCGCGTCGGCCCGCAGCCCGCGCAGGCGCCGCCACAGGGCGACCTCGGTACGCATCTGGCCCCTGGGCAGCAGATGCCGCACGCCGGGCTGGTCGTCGATCACCCAGGACAGCGCCACCTTGGGGGAGACGGGGAAGAACGGTTTCTCCCGGTGGCGCCGGACGCTGAGAATCTCCACCTCGTGGCGGCGCTCCGCCAGCTCCCCCGCGAGGTTGACGACCGACCTGACGTCGCCGCGCATGCCACAGACCGAGGGAACGAGCAGACAGATCCTCATCCTCCGACCTCGATCGTGAGCTCGTCGTCGGCGGTGTAGCAGGGCCGGATCGGCACCCCGTCGATCCGGGTCGCGGGGTAGTGCAGACGGCGGCGCTTGCCGTTCACGTCGTCGAGCCTCGAACCGAGGCGGAGCGGCACGGGCAGGTCGTCGACCTCCAGCAGGGGCGCCCAGGTCCCCGGCTGTTCGGGGGCGGCGGCCAGCACGTCGCACAGGGAGAGCGCGGCGTGGAAGCGCACCCCCTGGACCGTCGCGGCGGCGGTCAGCTCGACGTCGGACCCGCTGCGGCGCAGCGCGAGACGCGCCTCGTGCCGGGACTCGTCGTCGTCGAGGCCGGTGAAGGCCAGCAGCCCGGTGACCTCGAACCGGCCCTCGCGGAACCAGACCGCGCGGACCTCGGCCACCGGCTCGGCCTCGTCGACCTTGAGGGCGAGGAAGCCGTTGCGCGTGCGGTAGGCCCGGTAGGACAGGGTGCGCCTGCTCAGCGCGTACGCGTCGAGATGGTCGAGGGAGAAACCGGGGTCGACGCTGTGCAGCCTGGTGCGCGACCCATCCTGCTTGAGGTAGGTGTCCCAGCGGCCAGGGCTGAGCGGCAGCGGGGCCAGAGAGAGCGCGAGCGTCGCGTCGCGCGCCTGCGCCCCGGTGGCGCCGAGCGGCAGCCTGTGCTCGACGGCCGTGCCTCGCTGGCGCAGGACCAGCTCGCTGTCCGCGGTGAGCGGCTCGTCGATGGCGAGGCGGAGGGACAGGACGTCGGCCAGGGTGACCTCGGCATCGGTTACAACGACACGCACCGTTGCCCCCTCCCCGTCGAACGGCTGCCGCGACGTTGAGATTACCGTGATTTTTCTGTTATAGACAGGATGGCTTTCGGGCTTTCTGTCCTTTTCGCGAAATCCTGACCAGATGTCAGGTACGGCCTGCGACATGCAGGCCGTACCGGACGGCGAGGCCGGGGGTCAGACCGGCGAGCCCGAGGGCGCGACGGGCTGGCCCTTGATGGACTTGATCAGCAGCTGGGAGACGTCCACGACCTCCAGCGTCTCCTTGGCCTCGCCCGCGTTCTTCTTCTCGTTGATCGAGTCACCCAGCATGACCAGGCAGAACGGGCAGGCGGTCGAGATGGTGTCCGGATCCGTGGTCAGCGCCTCGTCGACGCGCTCGGTGTTGATGCGCTTGCCGAGCCGCTCCTCCATCCACATCCGCGCGCCACCCGCGCCGCAGCAGAAGCCCCGCTCCTTGTGGCGGTGCATCTCCTGAGCCTGCACACCCGGGACCTTGGCCATGATGTCGCGCGGCTGGGAGTACACCTTGTTGTGGCGTCCGAGGAAGCACGGGTCGTGGTAGGTGATCTTCTCCTCGATCGGCGTGACCGGGATCAGCTTGCCCTCCTCGACCAGCTTGGCCAGCAGCTGGGTGTGGTGCACGACCTCGTAGGTGCCGCCGAGTTGTGGATACTCGTTCGCGAGGGTGTTGAAGCAGTGCGGGCAGGTCGCGACGATCTTCTTGACCCCGGCCTCGTTGAGGGTCTCGATGTTCTGCTTGGCGAGCATGTCGAAGAGGAACTCCATGCCCAGGCGGCGAGCCGGGTCGCCGGTGCAGGCCTCCATCGGGCCGAGCACCGCGAACTTCACGCCCGCGATGTGCAGGAGCTCGGCGACCGCCTTCGTGGTCTTCTTCGCCCTGTCCTCAAGGGCCCCGGCGCAGCCGACCCAGAAGAGGTACTCGGTGTCCTCGGGCATCTTCTCGTCGATGAGCTGGATCTCGATGGGGTCGACCTCGCGGCCCGCGAGCTCCTCGATCCAGTCGGCCCGCTTCATCTCGGACATCCCCCACGGGTTGCCCTTGTTCTCGAGGTTCTTGACCATGACGCCGGCCTCGGACGGGAAGTTCGACTCCACCATCACCTGGTAACGGCGCATGTCCAGGATGTGGTCGATGTGCTCGATGTCGACCGGGCACTGCTCGACGCAGGCGCCGCAGTTGGTGCAGGACCAGAGCACGTCGGGGTGGATGACACCGTCCTCGCCGACCAGCGGCTTGTCCAGCAGGGACAGCACGTCCTCGGGCAGGCCCTTGCGGTCCTCCTCGGTGGCGGACATGTACGGCGCGATCTTGAAGGCGTGGTCGCGCTGGTCGAGGATCAGCATCTTCGGCGACAGCGGCTTGTCGGTGTTCCAGGCGGGGCACTGCGACTGGCAACGGCCACACTCGGTGCAGGTGTAGAAGTCGAGGAAGCCCTTCCAGGTGGTGTCCTCGATCTTGCCCCGGCCGAGCCTGTCACCGTCGAGGTCCTCGTCCTCGAAGTCGACGACTTTGCCGTCGATCCGCATCGGCTGGGCGGGACCGTTGCCGTCGGGACGCCGGGAGAACAGCACGTTCAGCGGCGCGGTGAAGATGTGCAGGTGCTTGGAGTTCACCACGATCACGAGGAAGACCAGCATGACACCGATGTGCAGCAGCAGGCCGACGTGCTCGAGGGCCTCGTTGGCGGACTCGCCGAGCGGGCGCAGCACGGCGGCGGCGGCCTCAGAGGCGAAAGCACCGGAGGTGTAGGGGAGGTTGCCGGTGTTGTAGGCCGCTCCCCTGAAGAGGAACATGGTCCAGATCACGTTGAAGATCATGAAGAGGACGAGCCAGGCGCCACCGAGGTGCGACCCGGAGAAACGGGACTTGCGGCCCAGCTTCTTCGGCGAGTTCTTGACCCTGATGACCGCGAAGGCGAGCAGGCCGAGCAGGGCGGCGACCGCGATGAAGTCCTGCAGGAAGCCCAGCACGGCCCAGGTCCCGATAAGCGGGATGTGGAAGTCGGGGGTACCGGTGACCGCTCCCTGGATCAGCGCGCCGTACGCCTCCAGATAGACGGTCGCCAGGATGAAGAAGGCCCACATGACGAAGAAGTGGGCGGTGCCGGACGGGGTCCACTTCAGCAGCTTCTTCTGGCCGAAGACCTCGACCAGCTGCGCCTTGACCTCGGCACCCACGTTGTTTCTCGCGTACTCGATCCGCTCGGGCGCGGGCGGCCCGACGGTGGCGAGCTTATAGAGGAACAGCACGCGGCGCGCGGCGAGCGCGAGCGCGACGGCTGTCATGATCAGGCCGATGATCGCTACCCAGAGCACGGGTCCTCCCACAGACGGCGTTGGCTGTCAGCGTACGACCGCGGCCCATCCACGGTGACGACGGGTCGCCCCGAATCCTACCCGTCAGTAACTTCCTGTTCGGGTGGCGGCCGGTGGCGACCGTGGCCACCATACGGTCAATCCCCCTCGCAGAACAATAATCTGCCCACTCAGCGACATCAGGACGGCACGTCGAGGTACCCCTGGATCGTGGGTGCGAGCAGCGTGACCAGCTCCTCAACGCCGACCGAGGCGAGCGGTTCGAGCTGGAGCACGTAGCGGGCCATGACCACGCCGAACATCTGCGCGAAGGCCAGCTCCATCCGGATCGGCGGAACGCCCAGCGCCTCCGCGACCCGGTTCAGCAGCGCGTGCGTCATGAACTCACGGATCACGACGACCATCCGCTCGTTGGTCATCGCGGTGCGGATCAGCGCCAGCACGGGCTGGCGGGCCTCCGCCTCCGAGGTCATCGTCAGCACGAACCGGGCCAGCCGCTCGCCGATCTCCTCCCGCGGCCCGGCCAACAGCGCCGGGATGATGTCCTCTGGGTTGATCGGCAGCTCCATGGCCGCGACGAACATGCCCTCCTTGCTCGCGAAGTAGTGGTGGACCATCGCCGGGTCGACTCCGGCCCGCCTGGCGATGGCGCGCACCGTCGCCTTGTCGAACCCCTTCTCCGCGAAGGTCTCGCGCGCCGCCGCGAGGATCTCCCCGCGCGTGTCCGCGGAGCCCGGCCTGCGCCCCGGGCGCCGCCTGCCCGCCACCCGCGCGTCCTGAGGCCGCGCGGCCCGCTCTTCGGCCTGCGGCTTTTCGGCCTGTGCCTCGGTCCCCGCCTCGGGCGGGGACTGCTCGTCCAGGGACTGCCCGGTCACCCGTTCGCGCCTGCCGTTCCCGTCGAGCGCGCCGTCTTCGCCTTCGCCGGCGCGGCGAGGTGCCGGCGCGCAAAGGCCAGCGCCTCGTTGAGGTCGTCCATCCGCTCGCTGCGGCCCGCGGCCTTGCGTGTGTTGATCTCCAGCACGACCAGGCCGTCGTAGCCGTTGCCCGCCAGGCGCTCCAGGATCGGCGCGCACGGCTGGTTGCCCCGTCCGGGAACCAGGTGCTCGTCCTTGTTCGCTATCCCGAGGCCGTCGGCCAGGTGCAGGTGGGCGAGCCGGTCGCCGAGCTTGGTGAACATCTCCATCGCGTCGGAGCCGGACACCGCGGTGTGCGAGAGGTCCAGGGTGACCTGGGGGAAGTCGTAGTCGACCGGGTTCCAGTCGGGCGAGTAGGGAACCACCTCGTTGCCCCTGGCCTTCAGCGGGAACATGTTCTCGACCGCGAAGACCACGTCGGTCTCGTCGCGCATCCTGGCCAGGCCGATCTCGAACTCGCGGGCGTAGTCGCGCTGCCAGCGGAACGGCGGATGCACGACCACGGTCTTCGCCCCGACCCGCTCCGCGGCCCGCTGCGCCCGCTGGAGCTTGGCCCACGGGTCCTTGCCCCACACGCGCTGGGTCACCAGCAGGCACGGCGCGTGAACCGCCAGGATCGGCAGCTGGTAGTGATCGGACAACCGCTCCAGGACGTCGATGTCCTGGCTCACCGGATCGGCACCGACCATGATCTCGACGCCGTCGTATCCCAGTCGCGAGGCCAGCTCGAACGCGTCGGGAGTGCGCTCCGGGTACACCGACGCGGTGGACAGCGCGATCTTCGCGGTGGGTACTCGGGTAACGCTCATACGGTTTCCTCGCCTCCCGGCCGGAGCTCGCGTGAGCGGGTCCCCGGCCGCCGTCGGCTCACTCGCTCACGCTGCCAGCCTAAACGCGCCCGGGGAACAGTGACGTACGGCGCCGCTGGCGTGGCGGAGATCACCTGGGAACGCGGCGTGAAAGGTCACGAGGACGACCAGGTCAGGCCACGGATGCACCGGCGGGGACCACGCGTGGACCGATCGGCGGCGAGATTCGGGAAACACCGGACGGACCCGCGCGGGGTGTCCGTCTGCGACAGGCCCGGCACAGCACCCGGCACAGCACCCGGCACCATATCCGGCACAGCGCCCGGGACGACCTGGGCGTGACCGCCGTTTCGCCACGGCCGTTTCGCTACGGTTGGGGCATGTCGCGGTTCGTGAAAGGCGCCATCCCCAGCCCGAACATCTGGAACACGCCCCAGGTCTACGAGTTGGAGAACCGGGCGGTCGACCCCGAGGGCCTGGCCGACGCGGCGATGGCCGCGATCAGGCCGCTGACCGCCGCGACCGTCGTCGACATCGGCTGCGGAACGGGCTACCACCTGCCCGCCCTGTCCGCGAAGGCCGCCCGCGTGATCGGCGTCGAGCCGCACGACGACCTCGTCCGGCTCGCCAGGCGCCGCTGCCATGCCCTGCCGAACGTGGAGGTCCACAGGGCGACCGCCCAGGCCCTCCCGCTCCCCGACGCTTCGGCCGACGTGGCCGTCGCCCGCTGGGCCTACTTCTTCGGCCCCGGATGCGAGCCGGGCCTGGCGGAGCTGTCCCGGGTCGTACGGCGGGGCGGCACGGCCTTCGTGATTGACCTGGACGCGACGCGCGGCGCGTTCGGCCGCTGGTTCAGCCGCTCGATCCCGTCGTACTCGGCCGCCTCCGTCGAGAGCTTCTGGACCCGCAACGGCTGGTACGCCCAGCCCCTCGACCTGCGCATGTCCTTCGAGCGTCGCGCCGACCTCGAGGCGGTGCTCCGCATCGAGTTCACCCCCGAGGTCGCGGCGGAGGCCATCGCGGAGACCCGGGGACTGGAGATCGCCTATCCCAACGTCCTGCGCTGGAAGCGGTTCTAGCCCCCCGCGTCAGCTGTACCCCGCGTCCAGTCGTATCCCGCGCGGTCCTGGCATGCCCGGCGCTACAGAGGGCGATTTTTCATGAAAAATGCCGATAGTGACGAATATCACATTTCGCGGAGGCGGCGAAGAAAACGGTGCTCACGACGCCCTTGAGCCGCGTCCCGCCCGCTCATCGCCTGTCTCCCTCCCCCTGACCCCTTCCTGAGCCAGAGGCGGGGGAATGCGACGCCCCCCTTCCCGAGCTTGACCATGACATTGGCGTCAACGTTTACCTTGACGCTGTGAGGAGGACCAGATGCGGATCGGGGAGCTCGCGAGACGAGCCGGGGTCAGCACCCGGTCGCTGCGTTACTACGAGCAGCAGGGGCTGATCATGGCCCGGCGGTCGGCCAACGGCTACCGGGAGTACAACGAGGCGGATCTCAGGCTCGTCGCCGAGATCAGGTCGCTGCTCACCGTCGGGTTCACCCTGGAGGACGCCAAGCCGTTCGTGGCATGCCTGCGGGCGGGGCACGAGTCGGGGTCCTCCTGCCCGGAGTCGGTCGCGGTCTACCGGCGCAAGCTGGCCGAGATCGACGACGAGATCCGCGCGTTGCTGGTTCGCAGGGCCGAGGTCGCGGGGCAGCTGACCGTCGCCTGCCCCGGATGCGTACTGAGGAAGCAGGGAGAGAAATGATCCATTTGACCGCTGAGAACTTCACCGAGCAGGTGCTGGAGAGCGACAAGCCCGTCCTGGTCGACTTCTGGGCCGAATGGTGCGGGCCGTGCCGGATGATCGCGCCGGTCCTCGAGGAGATCGAGGCCGAGTACGGCGACCGCCTCACGATCGCCAAGATCAACGCTGACGACTACCCCGAGATCACCGCCAAGTACGGTGTCCTCGGCCTGCCGACGCTCAACCTTTACAAGGACGGCGAGGTGGTCCGGCAGATCAAGGGCGCCAAGCCGAAGCGCCTTCTCCTCGCCGACCTCGAAGGCCACATCTGAGCCCCGGGACCCGTCTGGGCCCCACCACCCTGATACTCCGGTACGGCGCCGCCGTACCGGAGTATCAGGGTGAAGTTGTCGGTCGGGACCGGTAACGTGCGGCCATGGCTAAGAAGGTCGGCTATCGCTGCGGTGAGTGTGGTTGGCAGACCGCCAAATGGGTTGGTCGCTGCGGTGAGTGCCAGGCCTGGGGCACGGTCGAGGAGGAGACGGCACGTGGCGGCGTCAACGTCGCCTCCGCCGGGGCGGTCTCCGCTCCCGCCGTCCCGATCGGCCAGGTCAAGGCCGAGACGGCGCATGCCCGCAGCACCGGGGTCGGCGAGCTCGACCGTGTCCTCGGCGGCGGCCTGGTCCCCGGCGCGGTCGTGCTGCTGGCCGGGGAGCCCGGCATCGGCAAGTCGACGCTCCTGCTGGAGGCCGCCGCCAAGATCGCACGTCAGCAGACCGTCCTCTACATCACCGGTGAAGAGTCCGCCTCCCAGGTGCGGGTGAGAGCCGACCGGATCGGCGCGATCCAGGACCGGCTCTACCTCGCGGCGGAGACCGACCTGAGCGCGCTCGTCGCCCACGTGGAGAAAGTCCAGCCCGACCTGCTCATCGTCGACTCGGTGCAGACGATCGGCTCCGCCATGGCGACCGGGGTGCCCGGCGGTGTCACCCAGGTCAGGGAGGTCGCGGGAAACGTGATCCGGCTGGCCAAGGAGCGCGGCATGTCCACGGTGCTGGTCGGCCACGTCACCAAGGAGGGCTCCATCGCGGGCCCCAGGACGCTGGAGCACCTGGTCGACGTCGTCCTCCACTTCGAGGGCGACCGCCACTCCCGGCTCCGCATGGTCCGCGCGATCAAGAACCGCTACGGTCCCGTCGACGAGGTCGGCTGCTTCGACCTGCACGAGGGCGGCATCGAGGGCATCGCCGACGCCAGCGGCCTGTTCGTCTCGCACCGTGCCGAGCCCGTGCCCGGCACCTGCGTGACCGTCACCCTGGAGGGCACGAGACCGCTGCCCGCCGAGGTCCAGGCCCTGGTGGCGAGGACCGAGGCCCAGCAGCCGCGCCGTTCCTCCTCCGGACTCGACACCTATCGGGTGACGATGGTGCTGGCCGTGCTCGAGCGGCGACTCAACGCCAAGCTCGGCGGCTGCGACGTGTTCACCGCGACCGTGGGCGGCATCAAGCTCAGCGATCCCGCGATCGACCTCTCGGTGATGCTCGCGGTCGCCAGCGCCGCCGGCGACAAGCCGCTGCCCCGCGGCCTGGTGGTGCTGGGCGAGGTCGGCCTGGCCGGGGAGCTGCGCCCGGTGCGCGACGTACGGCGCCGCCTGTCCGAGGCGGCGAGGCTGGGCTTCACCCGAGCCCTGGTGCCGTCCGGGTCCCTCGACGCAGGCCAGAAACGCGACGGCAACCGTTCCCTGGTCCCGGTCGGCGGCCGGGGCGCGAACTTCATGCCGGGTTTCGACGTCGTCGAAGCGGAGAATGTTTGGGACGCGCTCACTCACGTCACCTAGGTCTGGCCATCCGGCGGTTCCGGACTCCGCGGGACCTTCGCCGGTAAGCTGGGCGTTATACGCAGACCACGGGGGTCATGTGGCAGCAACCTACAAAGGGCTCGACGAACAAGGGCTCGACGAACGTCGCAGAGGTGTCCTGGCCGCGGTCGCGCCGGGCACAGCGTTACGCGACGGCCTGGAACGCATTCTTCGCGGCCACACAGGCGGTCTCATCGTGCTGGGCTACGACAGCACGGTCGAGGAGATCTGCAGTGGCGGGTTCGAGCTGGACGTCGAGTTCTCCGCAACCCGGCTGCGAGAGCTGGCCAAGATGGACGGCGCCATCGTACTGAACTCCGGCGACCACAAGATCGTGCGGGCGGCCGTGCACCTGATGCCCGATCCATCCATCCCGACCGACGAGTCAGGCACCCGGCACCGCACCGCCCAGCGCGTGGCCGTGCAGACGGCCTTCCCCGTCATCTCCCTCAGCAAGTCCATGCGGATCATCGCCCTCTATCTCGGCGGCATCCGCTACGTGCTGGAGGAGTCCGCGGTGATCCTGTCCAAGGCCAACCAGGCCCTGGCCACGCTGGAGCGCTACAAGCTGCGCCTCGACGAGGTCTCCGGCACGCTGTCCGCGCTGGAGATCGAGGACCTGGTAACCGTCCGCGACGTGGCCGTGGTCGCCCAGCGCCTCGAGATGGTCCGGCGCATCTCCGATGAGATCTCCGGTTACGTGGTCGAGCTCGGCACCGACGGGCGGCTGCTCTCCCTGCAGCTCAACGAGCTGGTCGCCGGGACGGAGAGCGACCGCGAGCTGATCGTGCGCGACTACCTCCCCACGTCCGCGCGTCGCCCGCGCAAGTTCGCCGACGCCCTGCACGACCTCGACCAGCTCTCCTCCGACGGTCTGCTCGACCTGTCCGCCGTCTCGCAGATCCTGGGCCAGTCGGGCACCGACGCCCTGGAGAGCCCGATCAGCCCCCGGGGCTACCGACTGCTCGCCAAGGTCCCCCGCCTGCCCGGCACGGTGGTCGACCGCCTGGTCGACCAGTTCGGCAGCCTGCAGAAACTCCTGGCCGCCAGCATCGGCGACCTTCAGGAGGTCGGCGGCGTCGGCGAGGCCAGGGCACGCCACATCCGCGAGGGGCTGTCCCGCCTCGCCGAGTCCTCCATCCTCGAACGCTACGTCTGACGTTCTTCCTGGCCGAAGGACCGGGGTTTCCCTGCTGAAGCCGCGTAGTTCTCTGAGTTTGTGGTGTTCGCGCTGTGAGTGTTGGTTTGTGGTGTTCGCGCTGTGAGTGTTGGTTTGTGGTGTTCGCGCTGCGAGTGTTGGTTTGTGGTGTTCGCGCTGCGAGTGTTGGTTTGTGGTGTTC
>NZ_JBFBCE010000079.1:0-43878 GCF_040689595.1 Streptosporangium sp. NPDC051023
CGGCGGGGTGGGGGGGGGGGGCGGTGCCCGGCCGGAAGTCAGGTCCGGCCGGGCACCGAGGGCGCCGGTCAGCAGGGGCGTGGTGACCGGCGCGGAGCGGTTCCCCTTCCCCGGTGTCCCGGGAACCGCGAGGGGGTGTGCGACCCGAGCCCTCTTTCCCGGGTCGCACGTGGGATGGGTACGGCTTTCGCCTGCCGTACCGGCTTCAGGACCTCAGGAAGGTGCGAAGTACGGCGGGTGGGTCGGGCAGGGCGGCCAGGATCTGCGCCTGCCGGACCAGCGCTTCGTTCAGGTGCTGCGCGGAGGGTTCTTTGATCAGGAAGTCGATGCCCGCCTCTCGCTCGCGCTTGTCGGGGACGCGGCGGCGGAAGGCGCTCCAGACCCGGGTGCCCGAGTCATAGGAGACGAACCAGCCGAGGTGCGTCTGCCGTAGTTCGGTGAGCTGTTCCTTGTGTTCCGGTGTTGTCATGCGGCTCTCCTGTGGGACCGGGGGGAGGGGTAGGGGTGCTGCGGCGCGGGCCGGTCCGTCCCACACCCGCCGGTGAACGACGCTGGGCGACTGCCCGTCGCGGTGGCGTCCCGGTTCGCGGGATGCGCGCAGCCCGATCACGAGGCGGCCTGTTCGGCGGCTTGTTCGGCGATCTTTTCCTGCCGGGCGATCTCGGCCTGGAGTTCGTCGAAGGTGTCGGCGTCCACCGCCGGTTCGGCTCCGGCGCGTCGCGCCTCGATGGGGAAGGGCTTCTGGCGAAAGGCCCAGAAACGGTTTTGGTCGCTGAGGATCAGCCGCCAGCCCGGAATGGCCGGTGCGCTCGTCGAGGACGACTTACCATCGTGCACGGGTCGCACTCCTTTGCGATCAAGGACCTGTTCCGGCGCTGGTACCGCCGGGCAGGTCCGCCTCATGTCTGGGGAAAGAAGACCCTGGAACGTGCCAAGCGCCGGGCGCGCGGGCCGTGGGGCCGGTGCCGTACGGCTGTTCGCGCGGACACCACCGGGCGCGGGATGTCGGCTGTCGCCGCGCCGGGGTGGCCTGGTGGCGGTGGGCCGAGGGCGCTGGCGCGGAAACGGGAGAGGGCGGCGTGCCGGCGTGGGCAGCGGCGGCCATACGGCGGGCGCGGGCGGAGCGACAGCGGGCTCGGCCGCCGGGCCTTGGTCCGGCACACCGGGCGGGTCCGTAGCGGGAACGGGCGGGAGGTCCTGCCGGACGGACGGGGCAGGGCAGCGCTGCGCGGGAACGAGGAGGATCGCCTCGACGGGCGCGACATCGCCGGGCGGCTCGAGGGCGGGCAGAGGTTGCGGACCGGTACGGCGCCGCGCCTCCAGCCGTACGGACATCAGTGTGCCGGACGGCTGCACGTACTCATGGTCGGCGGGCTGGCCGGGGCAGCCGTGCGCGTAGGGGGCGTGCCCGCACAGGGCGCAGCCCATCGGCATCGGCACGGCATCGGCGAAGCAGCCGCAGCCGTCTCTGATCGTCGTGTTCCGGTCGAGGACCGGAGCACTAGGGTTGTTCATGGGTCAGGAGTGCCTTCCTGATCAAGGCCCCGGCCGGTGGGTGAGATCACCGCGTCCGGGGCCGCTGTCGTTTTAGGGCTTTGTCAGTGAACCCCAGCGAAAGCACGCTCCGTAACGGAAAATGACGGAGAAGAAGGCGGAGACTTTGTTTCCGCCCCGGCCACTGGCGAGCGGGTGATATAGCGGTGTCTCTACCGGAATGCCCGGCATGGGCGTCACGTTTGCGGTCCGAGCGTGAGAAGCGTGGCTGGAGCAAGAACGAAATGGCCCGCCGCCTGCTCAAAGAGGCCGGATGCGACACGTCGATGGTCGCCTCTTTGGCCCGATCGATCCGCGATTGGGAGAAAGGTAAGCATTACCCGCGTGACTGGGCAGTAACGTACGCGCGAGTGTTCGACCTCGATGAAGACGTCCTATTCTCCAAGAAAAAGGCCCTACCCGAGGACGATGAGATGGAACGACGCAGGCTCCTGCAGACACTCGCGACGCTCGGCATCACCTCGTCGCCGGTCTTCGACTCGCTCCACACGATCCGGGACAGCGTCGGTCAGTCCCTGGGGCGGGACGAGCGCCTCGATGTGGAGATGTGGGAGGAGACCGTCTCCGAGTACGGCTACAGCTACCGGCTGACTCCTCCGCAGCAGCTGCTCCAGGAGGTGGCGGCCGACCTCGTCGCGGTCAGGCAGGCCATGTCCCGCACCGGGAGCCGCGACCGTCTGTTCCGCTCGTGGTGCCGGGTGACCGGCGGTCTGTCGTTGATCATGGCCAAGACGCTGTGCAACCTCGGGCAGTCCCGGCAGGCCCGCCCCTGGTGGGCGACCGCCCTGGACGCCGCAGAGCTTTCCGGTGACCCCAACCTGAGCACGTGGATCAGGGGAGAGCAGCTGATTCACGGGCTCTACGACCGGCGTCCCACACCGGTCCTCCTACGTCAGGCCGACGCCGCACTCAGTGGATACGCCGACTCCGCATATCGGGGAGTGCCCGAGATCTCGGCCGCCCGCGCGCAGGTGCTCGTGAACCACGGCATGCCCGCTGAGGCGGTGGCGGAGCTGCACCGTTGCGGCGAGGTGTTCGAGAAGCTGCCCGGATCGGTCACGGGCAACACCCGGTCCATCGAAGGATGGGGAGCCGCACGGCTGGGCTACACGCAGGCGTGGGTGTACGCCTACCTCGGCGACCGCGATCGGCTCGACCAGGCCGTGAGCCAGACGCACGAGGCGTTGGATCCGTCTGACCCCAGCCGTCGTTTCCGGGTTCAGCTGGCCCTCCTCCAGGCCATGGGACACGTACGCTCCGGCGACGTGACCGAGGGCGTCCGGCACGCTCAGGCCGTCTACGAGACCTACCCGGCCGAGCAGCGGACCACCATGGTGACCCGGCTGGCCGACGAGGTTCTTGAGGCGGTGCCCGTGGCCGAGCGGGGAGGGTCTTCCGTGGCCGACTACCGGGAGCTGCTCGCCTCCCCCGTGGGCCGTAGGGCGATCACGTAAAGGTCGAACGCGTCAGCGGTCTCGCCCTCGACTCCCGGGGTTCGCCCCACCTTGCTCCACCCCCACCGCTCGTACATGCGCTGCGCTTCCCCGTTGCCCGGGTCAGTGGCCAGCGTCGCCCGCTCCTCGGCTCGTGATCCGAGCAGTTCGTTCATGAGGCGCCTGCCGAGCCCTCTGCCGCGATGGGACGGCAGCACCGCCAGGTCGATCACGGCGAACGTCCGCTGCCCGGTCTCGGCGGTGAAGTCGCCGAGTTGGGGCGGCTGGAGCCCGTCCCACCAGGTCGAGCGCGGCGAGAGCGGCAGGCCGTAGGCGAATCCGACCAGCGCGCCGTCTTCTCGCACCGTCACCGCCTCGAACCCGGCCGATTCGGTCTGCCGGAGAGTCCGCCGCTTATGGTCCCCCAGGTCGTACTTTGGGAACGCGACGGCGTAGACCCGCTGAATCTCCTCGAAATGGTCCCGGGTGCCCTCGGGGCCGAGACGGCTTATCTCTGCCTGGCTCATGGACACATCCTCGCCATATCCAGTTGGCCGAGGAAAGAGGGCTCGGGCAGCTGGAGCGATTTCCTGGCGGGTATCTGCGACGGGCATCTCTGAACGAGGACGACGAGGCCGAAGCCGGGCGCCTGGGACGTGTTCCGGCCGCGCGGCTTGTTCGCCCATCGCCGCAGGGAATCCGCGTCACACACAGTAGGTCGCCGACCTTATTTTGGCAGCTGTGATTTTGCCCAGTATCGGCTTATGGAAGGTGGCCGAATCCCGGAAGCAGCAAAGAACGGCACCTCTGTCCGAATAACCTGCAAGGGGCAGATGCGACATCGGAGGAGGGGGCAACGTTCGAACTGATCTTCTGTGATCACCCTCGTCGATCTTGTTATGGCGTAACGATGAAGGTATGCGGGGACGTGTTCTCAAATGGGTGAGCATCATCGGATTCGCCGGCATCATGATCGGGATGTTCCTCTGCTTCAGGCTGATCGGTTCAGAAGCGGCGGATCGGACGGCCAGCATGCTGGGCGCGTCATCGGTGTAGCCGGTCTCGCCCTGGCGGTCTATGGAACGTTTGGTAACCGTCGTACCGGTCTTGGCTCGTCGCACTTGCCTACCGAAGAGACCATTCAAGCCGCCAAGAAGGCGCTGGGCCGCTTGGTGGCCGAGCAGTGGCGTCAGGAGTCGAAGATTCGCTCCCTGAGTGACCCGCACCCGATCCCCATCTCCTGGCGGCTTACCGACGAGGCGGGCCTGATGGATCATCCCCACGTGATCGGGCCGGAACCGCTGACCTTCACCGCTTCCAGCGGCCGAATTCCGGAACTGGCCGCCGCCTTCCGTGCCCTGCACCGGCGAATAGCCCGCCAAATCGGCCTCGTGTTCGGGCTCGTAGACGTGCTTTTGGTCGGACTCCTGCTCGGGCTTGTGGTCGGGCTTGTGGTTGGGATCGCGGTTGGGCTCGTGGTCGGGCCCTTGAGCAAAGGGCGTTGTGCCTGGCTGGTCTTCACCATCGTCATCAGGAAGTTATCCAGAGGCGGACGCCTGCCTCGCGATCTGATGGTGTTCCTCGACGATGCTCACCGGCTCGGTCTGCTGCGCACCGTTGGACCCATCTACCAGTTTCGCCACGCCGATCTCCAGGACCACCTGGCTACCCTGCCTCGGTCATTCGATCAGCTGACACTTCCCGAGTTAGTGGCTGACACTTCCCCCTCGTAAAACAGCCGATCGCTTCGCTGAAATGAGGTGTTCACGCACCAGGATCGATCGGCCGAATATCATCGGGTCATGCCTGAGACGATCAAGCAGCAGGTGGAATGGGTGGATGCCGACGATGCCCTGCCGCCCGAGGGCGTGGGCATCATCGGCGCGTTGCGCGGCGTATACCCTGACGGAACCCCGTTCCGGGTGAGCCTGTCGATGTACTTCACCAAGGAGCACCACTTGGAGGACGGGACGGTCGTCGCGGACTGCTTCGTCGATTCCGACCGGGTGGTCCGCAAGACGTACTCGGAGCAGGGCAGCGACGGCGTGACCCACTGGTGCCGGTGGCCGGAGCCGCCGACCCCGTGAGCTCGGTAGAGCACTGTCCACCCTGACCGCGAACGCTGCCGCTGTGCATCGACGAAATCCCCCTCGACAGGGCTGAGACGATCGACGCCGCCACGGCCACACCTCCTTCGTCGCGACCAGGGACGATCTCCGTGCCCGGCCCGCCGCCGTACCCGAGGTCGTATCCGCAGGCCGCGCTTGAGCGCCCGTAGCACCGCATCGCGAAACCGAGGAGCCTAGGCCCTGTTTCGAAGTCCGCTGTGTGGCGGTGTGTCGTGCCCGGATAAGCAGTGAGGTCTCCGGTGGAGGGGTTGTTCATCGACCAAGAAAAACCTGAACACCGGGGACCTCGTGGCCACCGTAGCGGTGATGAGGCGGTTTGACCTGATCGATGCGCAGTGGGCGCGGCTGGAGCCGCTGCTGTCCGTGCCGAGAAGAGCAGGGCGGCCGTCGAAGTGGACCAAGCGGCAGCTGATCAACGGGATCCGGTGGCGGATATGGGTCAGGGCTTCCTGGCGGGACGTGCCGGAGTGCTACGGCTCCTGACAAGCGGTCTACGGGCTGTTTCGCCGCTGGCAGCGTGCCGATGTCTGGCAGGAGATCCTCACCCGGCTGCAGGCCTTGGCCGATGCCGCCGGACTGATCGGCTGGCAGGTCGGGTGGACTCCACCATCGTGCGGGCCCACCAGCACGCGACCGGAGCGCGGCGCAGGCCGCGGAGACAGGCCGAGCCGCCCGGCGGTGTGAGCGCCGAACCGGCCGACCACGCGCTGGGACGCTCACGCGGTGGCCTGTCGACCAAGCTGCACCTGGCCTGCGAGCAGGGGAAAAGACTGCTGTCGCTGGTGCTGACCGCCGGGCAGCGGGGCAATGCCCCGCAGTTTGAGGCGGTCCTGGCCGGCATCTACGTCCCCCGATTCGGGCCTGGCCGACCTCGTACCCGGCCCGAGGTCATCCGCGCAGATAAGGCCTACTCCTCCCGGGCGATCCGCGCCTACCTGCGCAGGCGCGTGATCCGGTGCACCATCCTCGAGCCGACCGACCGACCGACCGACCGACCGACCGATCGCATCGCGGCGCGGCAGCCGCAGCGGACGTCCATTCACCTTCGATGCCCGCGACTACCGCGCCCGCCATGCTGTGAAGTGCGGCATCAACTGGCTCAAACGCCACCGCGCCATCGCAACCAGGTGCGACAAACTCGCCGTCCGCTACCAGGCCGCCATCCACATAACCGCCATCAACGACTGGCTCACCAGGCTTTGAGACAAGCCCAGGGGTGTTGCGATGTTGGCCTTTGAGTCTCCTTTGAGGCTACTGTTGGTCCAACAGCAACCCCAAAGGAGTCTCAAAGGAGACGTCCTCACTGCCGGTGCTCAAGAAGATCTTGGCGGGGACCACGGCAGCCAAGTGCGAGACCGAGACTCTCGACTTCAAGCAGCAGAAACCCAACGCCAAAGAGGCGTTTCAGGACCTCGCCGAGGCGTGCGTCTGCTTCGCCAACGCCAGCGGCGGCACGATCGTGGTGGGCGTGGCGGACAACCTGCCAGGTGAGGACGCCTTCGTCGGCTGTTCCCTGGACGCGTCGCTTCTCCGCACGAAAATCAACCAGCTCACCACCCCGTCGCTGCTCGTAGAAATAAAAGAAGTCGAATTCTCCGGGAAACGAATTCTGGAAATCGTCGTTCCCGAAGGCTTGGAAGTGTATTCGACAGTTAAGGGATACACGTATCAGCGGATAGGTTCCGACTGCATGCCGATGCGTCCCCTCGACGTCACGAGGCTGTCGGAGGAACGCCGCGGGTTCGACTGGTCGGCCACGACGAGCGGGCGCCCCTTGGAAGACGTGGACCCGCTCGCCCTGAGGTACTGCAGGAGACTCCTGTCCGGCTCGGCCGACCCCACCCGGCAGCGATACGCGCAGTTCAACGACGCCGACCTGCTGAAAGCGCTGCACGCGGTCGCCAGTGACGGGAACCTGTCACGTGCGGGCGAGCTGATGCTGTGCCAGAGCACCTCGAACGCCGAGGACAACGCAGCGGTCTACCAGCACAAGCGGACCCAGTCCGGTGAAGCCGACGCGATCCTGCGTCTGGGGACCCCTCTAGTGCTCGCTTTCGACGACGTGTTCCAAGCCATCAGGGCCCGGCAGGGCATCACACCTGTGACGCTCACTGACGGCCGGCAGCTTCAGATCGAGGACTATCCGTCAGCGGCGATCCGTGAGGCGCTGGTCAACGCCTTCATTCACGGTGACTGGCGGTTGAAGGTCCCGATCCAGATAGAGCACTCCCCCCAGTATTTGCGCATCGTCTCCCCTGGGCCTTTGGTGTCCGGGGTGACCACGAGCAACATCCTGACGAGAGGTTCCAGAGCCCGCTATCCCGCGTTGGCCGCCGGGTTCCGACTGCTTGGCCTGGCCGAAGAGGTCGGGCAAGGCGTCGACCGGATGTTCCGGGAAATGATCAAATCAGGGCGCGACATCCCCACGATCACCGAAGACGCGGATCACGTTTCCGTGCTGTTCCTGGGAGAGCCGCCCAACACGCGCATCGCGAAGTTCGTAGCGTCGCTGCCTGAAGAAGAGCAGGACGACACCGATGCGATGCTCATCATCCGTATGCTCTGCACGAAACGCACGGTCCACGCGTCAGAGATCGCACCCGTCGTGCAACGGTCACAGGATGAGGCACAGGCGGCGCTACACCGGCTGGCCGTCCTCCCCGCCGAGGTGCTGGAGCCCACCCGCGCCACCATGCAGCACCGCTACCCCCTGTACCGACTGCGAGCGGAAGCGGTCACCCGTCTGGGGAGCGCGGTCGCCTACCACAGCCGCGCGGTCGACGACATCGACAAGAAAATCATTGAACACGTGCAGGATTACGGCGAGGTGAACAACCGCACCATTCAACGCCTGTTCGACGTGGACGTTTATCAATCACGGGACATTCTGAAAGACCTCGTCGGCAGGGAGTTGCTGACACGCACATCCGAGCAGAAACGCGGAACGGCAGTCCGGTATGGGCCCGGCCCTAAGTTCCCGAAGCTCCCCAAGGGCAACCACCCCAGGAAGCGGCCCCGCCGAGTGAAGCCCAGCCCGGACGACCAAACGATTTTCTAGCGCCCGCCCCAGTCACGCGCGAGCCGACGCCGGCCGTGGCTGTGGCGGCTGGCGTCAGGCCGCCGCGGCGCGCTCAGCCTCCGGGACCTGGGCGCCGCCAGGTCCTGTTTCAAAGCCTGGTGAGCCTGTCGATGTTTCACCAAGGAGCACCACTTGGAGGACGGGACGGTCGTCGCGGACTGCTTCGTCGATTCCGACCGGGTGGTCCGCAAGACGTACTCGGAGCAGGGCAGCGACGGCGTGACCCACTGGTGCCGGTGGCCGGAGCCGCCGACCCCGTGAGCTCGGTAGAGCACTGTCCACCCTGACCGCGAACGCTGCCGCTGTGCATCGACGAAATCCCCCTCGACAGGGCTGAGACGATCGACGCCGCCCGACCTCCTTCGTCGCGACCAGGGACGATCTCCGTGCCCGGCCCGCCGCCGTACCCGAGGTCGTATCCGCAGGCCGCGCTTGAGCGCCCATAGCGCCGCATCGCGAAACCGAGGAGTCCGGGCGCGAGCGGCAGGAGCAGGTCCGGCGGTCAGCCGTTGACCGCGTAGGCCCCCATGGAGGCGGACAGCAGGATGCCCGCGCACAGGTGGGGCTCGGAGTCCCCAGATTGTTCTGGCCACCTACTTTCCTGCGGGGAAAGTAGATGCTACTTTCCTTGTAGGAAAGTACTCGGATGATCAAGGATGATTCCATGGCCTTTCAGGACGCCCAGTCCACGCTCGACGACATTCGCCGCCTCCAGGACAGGACCCACGACGAACTCGTCCGCCACGCCTTCGCCCTCCCCTACATGCTCCTCATGGCGCTGGGGATCTTCATCACATACGCCTCGACCGACCTTCAAAGCCCCTGGGACGATGTCGTTCTCCTGCTCGGTACCGGCCTGTACGTGGGAGTGATCATCGTGCACACAAGGGCCAAGCTGTGCCGGGCCTCGGTCCGCCCGCGCTCCATCTCCACCCCCCTGGAGATGGTCTTCTACCTGGGATGGGCATTCAGTCCCCTGCTGGCCTTCCTCGCCTCGGAGTCCGCCGCCGAAGCGTTGGATCTGCCCGCGCGGGGCACACTCGCCGCAGCCGTCACGGCCGTGACGTTCGTCGCAGCAATGCCACTGACTCGCCGGATCGCCAAGGCGGTCATGCGACAGAAGAACAGTCGCCTCTGATGGACCCCTCCTTCGACGAGTTCCTGCACGTCCCGGCGCGGCTGTCGATCGTCGCGATCCTGGCACCGGCCGACTGGGTGGACTTCGGCTTCCTCCGGGACACGATCGGGACCAGCGACTCGGCCCTGTCCAAACAGGTCTCCGCGCTTGCCGACGCCGGATACGTCTCGGTGCGAAAGAAGCAGGAAAAGGGTTCGCGGCGCACCTACGTTCAGCTCTCTCCGGAAGGACGCCAGGCCTTCCAGCGGCACGCGGCGGCACTGGAGCGGATCGTCGCGGCCGCGCACGCGCCGGTGGAGCAAATGGCACCGGAGGCCAAGGCAAGGTGACCTGCCGAGAGCGGCCGAATCACGGGTGGCGGTGGCGACCAGGTCGTTCGAACGGTGGCGGACGTCATCTCCACCAGCCACCAGCCACCAGCCACATGGGAATTCCATGGATCGGCCGTTTTCCCGGCCGACTCTCGTTAAGGCGGGGCTCCGGATCTAGGGCGGGCTCCGGATCGTTGGACGAAGGGCGTCACGGGCGGCGTCCGCCTGCTCGACTCCCACCACGAACCACGGACCCTGTTTCTCCACGTGATGAGGCGAAGGGTCTCGTGTACCCGGCAGTGCCGATTTCACAGTCATCGAGAAAGCATCTGTTCCTTTCAAAAAGGGGTATCAGTGCGATTAAGTCTGCGATCAAGTCTGACATTGTTCGTCGCCGCGGCGACGGTGGCCACCGCGACGGCGGGCGCGCCCACGTCGGCCGAGGCCCGGATCGGCACGCCGGAGCCGGCGGTGGCCGAAGCCGGGGGAGCGGCTCCGGTCTGGGGTGAGTGCCCGCCGGTGGAATCCGGTGTCCAGCGCGACCCACGCCAGCGGTGCGCGACGTTGCGGGTGCCGCTGGACTACCGCGCCCCGCGCGGGCGGAGCATCGAGATCGCGATCTCCCGGATCGGCACGGCGCAACCCGGGTTACGTCGCGGGATCCTGCTGTCCAACCCGGGCGGTCCGGGCGGTAGCGGTCTGGACCTGCCCAGCCAGCTGGCGGCCGGACTGCCGCGCGAGGTCCTGGATCGGTACGACCTGATCGGCTTCGATCCGCGAGGGGTCGGCCACAGCACCCCGGTCACCTGTGGCCTCGATCTCATGAGGCAGTTCACGCTGCTGCTGCCGTACCCGGCGCCGGATGGCGGCATCGAGCGCAACCTCGCCTTCGCGCGGGACACCTCGGCCGCATGCGCCGAGCGCTCCGGCGATCTGCTTCCGTTCATCACCACGGCCAACACGGCCCGGGACATGGACCGCATCCGAGCCGCGCTCGGTGAGCCGAAACTGTCTTACTTCGGCCTCTCCTACGGCACCTATCTGGGAGCCGTCTACATCTCGTTGTTCCCGGGACGCGGCGATCGGATCGTGCTGGACAGCGCCGTCGATCCGGGCCTGGTATGGCGGGACATGTGGCGGACCTGGAACGAGGCGATCGCGGTGCGTTTGCCCGACCTCCTCGCCTTCGCGGCCGAGCGGGACGCCGTCTACCACCTCGGCACGACGCCGGACGAGGTCAGGCGCACGTTCAACCGGCTGACCGCGGCCCTCGACCGGCAGCCCCTGCCGAACCCGGGCGGCCCCGTACTCGACGGCAACGCACTGCGTGAGACCACCCGGTCGGGGCTCTACTACGACGGCTACTTCCCCCTCATCGCCGAGTTTTGGCAGGAGGTCGTGGCCGCCATCTCAGGATCCACCGCGGACGCCGCCATCCTGACGCGACTGGACCGGCTGGGTTCTGTCGGCGGGGCCAGCGGCGGCGGCACCGGGACGGCGGAGATACCGGCGGACAACCGCGTCGCCGCTCTCTACGCGGTGGTCTGCGATGACGCGGCCTGGCCGCGCAGCGTGGCGTTGCACACCCGGCAGGTCGCGGCCGACCGGCAGGCGTGGCCGGTGACGGCCGGCATGCCCTCGAACCTCTGGCCGTGCGCGGCGTGGCCGACCCGGCCCGTGGAGCCGCCGGTGACCGTCACCGGTCACGGGCCGCGCAACGTGCTGATCCTGCAGAACACCCGCGACCCGTCCACGTCTCTGGTGAGCGCGCGCGGCCTGCGCGCCGCGCTCGGACGGCGGGCCGCCATGATCACGGTTGACCAGGGTGGCCACGGCGTCGCCGGGCTGGGCAGCTGCGCCGACGAGGCGATGAACTCCTTCCTCGCCACCGGGGCACTGCCCGGGCGGGACCGCTTCTGCCCGGCTCCGTCACCGGCCGACGCCACCGCCCGCTCCACGCCCTCGCCGTACATATCTCCTGTGGGGCCGCTGTAGGGCCATTGCCTGGGGTTCGAGTCCTCTCGGCCGCGCAAGGCGGAAGCCCAGCTCACTACCGGTGAGCTGGGCTTTTTCGTGTTCTGGGTCACTCGCGGGTGACGATCGTGACCTTGACTGTTGCCGACCTGGGTGTCGGTGCGCGTGATGATGGAACCGTGAGTTCGGAGCCGAAGGGGCCGTGGGCCGACCCGGGTGGTCAAGGGCGTCCACGGCGTCGTGCCTACCCGTGCTCAACCTCGCCGAGTGTCGCGGTGATGGTCTTCTCCAGTGAGGGGAACTCGGCTTCGTCCAGGATCCGCAGTGCCTCCTGGAGCAACGTCCGGGCGATGCGGCGGTCTGGCGGGTTCTCGGTCAGAGCGATGCGGGCCATGCCGTAGGCGGCGCGTGCTCTCACAACCGTCTCCGAGTTCTCCTCGCAGGTGAGCACTTGTTGGTAAAGCTCAGCCGCACCGGCCGGATCGCCGAGGGCGAGCAGCGCGTCCCCCCGATACTGGGGCAGGAGCTGCATCCACCGGTGATACTTCCGGTCTGCCAGATGAGCGGCAGTCTGGTCGAAGAACTCCAGCGCGTCGGCTGGATTGCCGGCTTGCAGGGCGTTGACTCCGAGTTCGAACACCGCCTCAGTCTCCTCGCCCCAGTCACCGATCTCACGAGCGAGTGTCTGCGCCCGTCGGTAGGCTCGGGCGGCTTCCTCGTAGTCGCCCCGTTCGGTGGCCAGCATGCCAAGGACGTTGATTGCCGGGGCTAGGCGTCGGTCCGCGCCCGTTTGCTCCGCGAGCGTCACGGCCTCGGCCACCGCGGCCGCGGCCTGGTCGCGCTCGCCCAGCAAGCTCATGTTCAGCCCGATGGCGACCAGGACGAACGTCTGGTGGTCCTCGCTCCCGGACTCCCGATACAGCATCAGGGCCTTGGCCAACAAGTCCAAGGCTTCACGGTGGCGGCCCATCGCGTAGGCCCCGATGCCCATGTTGTGCAGGCAGGTCGCTTCGCCATGGCGGTTGTCGGTCTCCCGCATGAGGGCGAGAGCCTCGTGGAAGATCTCCATGCCTTGCCTGTACTGCCCCATATCGGACAGGACACAGGCCAGATTGCCGAGAGTGGATGCGGTTTTCGCGCGATCCCCAACGATCTTGCGAAGTCGCAGAGCCTCGCGGGTATGGGGCAACGCCCGGTCGAAGCGGCCGGCCACGACTTCGGAGTTCCCCTGGGCGTGCCAGAGCTCGGCCTGCGCTGCGACATTGCCATCTGCCTCGGCTGCGGCGAGGCCGTGGCGAAGGCTCTGCGCCCAGTCGGAATTGAGGCCCGATGTGTAGTAGTACGTCCACAGCGCCTGGGCGAAGCGCCAGGCGTGCCCGGGCCAGCCCTCGGTGGCGGCGTACCGGGTCGCCGCCAGCAGGTTCGCGCGCTCGGCGGACAGCCAGGCGCGTGCTTCCTCGCCGTCAGCCGGCTCGACCACCAGGAGCGTCGGCGGACGCGGTAGGTCGCCGTTGCGGTACCGGTTCCGGTTGACCAGCTCCGTGACCGCGTAGACAGAGTGCAGATTCCAGTCCAGCCAGCGGGTCGACGCGGCGTTCCGGTCCGCCGGCGAGTCAACGGCCCGGCACCTCTCCGCGGCGAAGGCCCGCACGAGGTCGTGGAGCTCGTACCGGTCCAGCACCTGCTGTTGCACCAGGTGCTCATCCTGTAACAGCTCCAGCAGTTGGTCGGCCTCGTCCAGGTCGATGCCGGCCAGCGCTGCGACAGAGTCAACGGTGGCGTCCAACCCGGGGTCGGTGCCCAGCAGTCGGAGTACGCGTTGTGCGGCCTGCGGCAGGCCCTGGTACGACAGGTCGAGTACCGCCGTCACGCCGTCCTCCGCGCCTGCTCCTTTGGCCAGACGGTCGGCGAGTTTTTGCAGGCTCCAGGTCGGACGGGAGCGGAGACGGGCGGCGGCCAGTGCCACAGCCAGCGGAAGGCCACCGCTCAACTCGACGATCCGCCGCGCGGCCTGCGGTTCGGCGCCGACCCGGTCTGCCCCGGCGATCCGTTCGAGCAGTTGCAGCGATTCCTGCGGCTCGAACACGTCGAGCATCAGCATGGTCGCCTCAGGCAGCTCGGTCAGGCTACGCCGACTCGTGATCATCACGAGGCAGGTGGGGCTGCTCGGGATCAGATCCCGTACCTGAGAGGCCTCCGCGGCATTGTCCAGCACCACCAGGGCGGCATGACCGTGCATGCGGTCCCGGAACATCGCCGCCCGTTCCTCCAACGTCTGCGGGACGTGCTGGGCTGCGACGCCCAGCTGCCGCAGAAACGAATCCAGTACGGCCGCCGGGTCGGCGGGCGGTCTGTCCGGGTCGTACCCGCGCAGGTTCGCGTACAACTGGATATCGGTGTAGTGGCCGGCCGCGACCAGCTTGTGTGCGGCATGCAGAGCCAGCTGGGTCTTGCCGACCCCGGCCATGCCCTCGATCACCCATACCCGGACTGTGGTCGCTCCAGTCGGCGGAACCATGGCCGCCGTCGTCAGCCGGTCGAGCTCGTTGTGCCGTCCGGTGAACGTGGCCAGGTCCGGCGGCAGCTGCCGGAAGACTCCCGTCGGGCCGCCGGCCTTCGCGTCCCGCTGAACGCGCAGGTACGCCTGGCGCCACTCGTCGACGGCCGACTCGTCCAATCCCAGCGCCCGGACGATTGCGATCACCAGGTCCAGGTCCAAGCGCCGTCTGCGGGACTGGAAGACCGCCCAGACGGTGGACTGGCTCACCTCACGCGGCGGGCGCATCAGCGGACCGATGCGACGGGCCAGCGTCCGATACGACGGTTCCCCCGACTGCAAACGCAGCCCGTCCAGCAACGCGATGAACTCTGGCAGGTCGCCCGCTCGTGCCGGATCCGGCACGTCGTAGCCCTCAGAGGTCTTCGACTCTCCCCCCAGCATGGCCAAGACCCTACTGGTGACCAGAGTTGACTGACCAGAGTTGCCCCGGATTCGGGCCTTACGTTCTCCACCCGCGCAGGATGGGTCCCGGCCGGGCCCCATTACCCGGCCACGGAGCACCTCAGCGAGCAAACGCATCAACCTGGCGAGCGTCCTGGCAGGTGTCAGGAATCGCCTGTGATGCCCGACCCCAACAGCATTCACCTTTCATGGAAGGAAGCGCGGTACATGTTCCGATCCACCTTCCCCGGCCGCAGGGGGCATGCCAGCGGACCACTGCGCCGCCTGGGCGGTCGCAGCCACCCTGGTGGCAAGCTCGGCAGTGCTGCTCCCGGTGTCGTCCGCCTCGGCCGCGGTGAACAGCACCACCATCGTCTCGGCCGCCCACGGCCGGCTGGGAGGCGGCTGCAGCTCCACCTATGACGGCATCCCCTGCAACCTCAACTGGTGTGCCGCGTTCGCCAAGTGGGCCTGGTCGCAGGGCGGGGTCGGCGTCTCCGCGCTGACCTGGTCCGTGACCAGTTTCGTCAACTACGGAGACAACAACGGTACCTGGCACGACCCGACCGGTTACGTCCCGCAGCCGGGCGACGCGATGATCTTCGGCGGCAGCGGCTTCCCGACCAAGGCCAGCGGCGGAGCGCACATCGGCATCGTCGAGTCGGTGCACTCCGACGGCACCCTCACCGAGATCGGCGGCAACCAGAGCAACGCCGTCACCGAGGTCAGCGGCACGCCCGACCAGATCGAGGCCAGCCTCGAACCCGGCTACGACTTCCTCGGTTACGTCTCTCCCGTCGGTGCCCCCGCCCCGCTCAGCAGCGGCCTGCACACCAGTGTGGTCGACTACAACGGCAAGACCGTCGTCTACGCGACCGCCGGCAACGGAAACATCTACGAGAACTACCAGACCAAGACCGCCAGCGGCCCGTGGTCCGGCTGGGAACTCGGCCTCGGCTCGCCGACCGGCGGCGCTCACTTCGAGAGCTCGCCCAGCGTCTTCACCGACTGGTACGGCAAGACAGTGGTGGACGCCGTCGACCTGAACGGCAACGTCCAGGAGAACTACCAGACCCAGCCCGGCAACGGCCCGTGGTCCGGCTGGCACACCCTCAGCAGCGCGCCGAGCGGCCACCTGATCGGTACCCCGAACGCCTTCCACGACTTCCGCGGCACCAACGTGGTCTACGGCGTCGGCGGGGACGGCAACGTCTACGAGAACTGGCACATGCCCGGCGCCTGGTCCGGCTGGGGGCTCGGCTGGGCCCCCGGTGGCAGGCCGGCCCGCTTCGTCAACATCTGACGGTGTCACCTCAGCGGCGTGCGGTGCCGGGCGTTCTCCGGCGGCCGCACGCCGCGACCACGTTCGAAGGGAGCCGACGGGATGTCGGATACCAAGGACACCGCCCCCGCCCACCACCTGTCCTGCCGCGGTCTGCTGATCAGCGCCGGCGCCGCCGCCCTGGCCTGATCAGTTCCCCCGCCCCTCCGAAGGGGACGCCGCTCAGATGGGAAAGATATAAACGGGTTTCGGTTCCTTCTTGACGTAGGTTAGAAGGGGCCGCTCTCGGGATAGCCAGCCTTTATGACGGCCCTGCGGGTCTTCGCGTTAAGTTTCCTCTCGCTGATGACCTTGCTGGCCGCCGGTGCGGCGATCTTCACCTTGGCGCCCCAGTCCGAATACTTGGTATCGGTGTGGAAGACCATCTGGTCATAGGCCGTGCTGCCGCTGTCCGGGTAGGCCGTCGTGTCGACGACCGTGCGGGTGAGCAGGTTGTGTTCATCGAAGTACAGGTGGAACTCGACGTCGCCTTCCCCGGCGGACTTGTCGTGCCGGAAGTCAGCGAGTTTGGCGGTGCCCTGATATTCGCCAGTCGCTACTTCTGATGCTTTGTCCAGCATGAACTGCAGTTCCGCTGGAGTGACGCCCATGTTGAGGACAGTGTTTTCGTGCTCACTGGTCTTCGACTGGATCCAAGAACGACCGGAAGGCAGCGCCTTGGCGATGCCGGCGTTGGTCACGTAGGCGTTTCTGCCCTCAGCGATGACCCGGTAGGGAGGGTTGGGCCCTTTCTGGCGTGAGGACATGCGGACGCGGAGGTCGGCAGCCGCTACGTTGCCTTTGTCGAAAGCCAGGGTGCCGACCGTGCGGGTGTTCACCTGTACCTGCATAGCCTGGTCGTTGGCGGTGAAATCAAGGGTGATGCCGCCTGATTCGGTGATCTTTACGCCTTTGCCCGTGACCAGCTGAGCCTTCAGGGCTTTCACCGGGTCCACCGGAGCGGCCTGCACGGATGCGACGGATGCCGCCTGAGCGGGTACGGCCACCGTGCACACGGCCGCGGCCGTTGCCGCGAGGCCTGTGAGGAAGAGCTTCATCAGCGTCCTTGTTTAGGGGATATAGCAGGGAAAAGAGTAAGAGGGTGGTGTTGGAGAGATAAGGGATGGATTATAACAATTCTGTGCAGGCCGGTGATTCCAAGTGGTATAGCCCTCGATGAAGGCGGATGGGGTAGTCCTTGCGTCCGCTCTCGTATTTTCGGATTAGCCCGGTCCACCCCGCGAGCCGCCCCTGCCCTCCTCTGTCACTCCGGCGGGCCCGCGCCCTCCTCGCCGTACCGCGCGTCGTGCTCCGCCACCGGATCCGTCACTGGATCAGCCATGCCGACCGGCCCCGGTGATGAGTTGTCGCGCCCGCATCCGTCATACCTGCGACGGGACACGACGGGGCGGAAGGATGACGTGATGAGTGCGGACACGCGGCTGGAGGAACCGGGCGTGAGTGGTCTGGGCGTGAGCGGGCTGGGCGAGGTCGACGAGCCGACGTTCTCGGGGCTGGCGGAGCGGCACCGGCGGGAGCTGCACGTGCACTGCTACCGGATGCTCGGGTCGTTCGAGGACGCCGAGGACACCGTGCAGGAGACGCTCCTTCGTGCCTGGCGGCGGCGGGAGACCTTCGAGGGGCGCTCGACGTTCCGGGCCTGGCTGTACCGGATCGCCACCAACGCCTGCCTGGACCTGCTCGCCAAGTGCCGCCCGGAGCCTGCGACCGGCGGTGAGGTGCTGTGGCTGCAGCCCTACCCGGACCGGCTGCTCGACGAACTGCCCGCGGGCGACGCGGACGAGCCGGAGACCGTCGCCGTCGCGCGGGAGACGATCGAGCTGGCCTACCTGGTCGCGGTCCAGCACCTCGCGCCGCGCCCGCGGGCTGTGCTGATCCTGCGGGACGTGCTCGGCTGGCCGGCCAAGGACGTCGCGGAGCTCCTCGGGGATTCCGTCAACTCCGTGAACAGCGCGCTGCAGCGGGCCCGCGCCGGCATGCGGGAGCACCTGCCCGCCGAACGGCAGGACTGGACCGGCGGCGAGGAGGACGCCGGGACGCGCGAGCTGGTGCGCCGCTATACCGACGCCAGCGTGGCCACGGACGTCGACGGGCTCGCCGCACTGCTGCGGGACGACGTCCGATACTCGATGCCGCCCACGCCGGGCCTGCACGTCGGCCGCGACACGGTGGTGAACGACTGGGTCGAGAGCGGCTTCGAGGACATGAAGCACCTGCGCGCCGTCCTCACCTCCGTGAACCGGCAACCCGCCGTCGCCTTCTACCTCTGGCGCAAGCGGGAGGGCGCCTACCTGCCGCTGGCGATCGACGTCCTGCGCGTCACCGGCGGGGCGATCACCGAGATCGTCACGTTCCACGACGACCGGTTCCCGCGGCTCGGGCTGCCGGAGCGCCTGCCGGCGGACGGCACGGAGTAGTCCCGGTGCGGACGCTCGCACGGCGAGGGTGCGCATCGTCACCCCCGGGGCCAGGACCGTCACGTGCCGGTCACCACACTCCTACGCCAGTCACCGAATGATGGAGGATGACATGAACAGCATGAACGACACCGGGGTCGTCGCAGGCCCGGCATCGGGCCGGACCAGCCGCACTCACCGGCTCCGCGGGCTCGCCGGCACCGGCTTCGTCGCCACGCTCGCGGCGATGGCGGCCACCACCCTCGTCGCTGTGCTTGCCCAGGCCGTCGGCGTCGACTTCGAGGTCCCCGATGGTGGCGAGACGATCCCGTTGCCCGGGTTCGCCGTGGTGACCGGCTTCTTCTCGGTCGTGGGCATCGTCATCGCCCTCGCTCTTCTTCGGTGGAGCGCTCGCCCCGCCGAGCGATTCGTGTGGACGGCGGTGTCGCTGACCGCGATCTCGCTGATCCCGCCCCTCCTGTCCGGGGCGAACACCGCCACCACCATCGCCCTCCTCGGGCTACACCTCGTCCCTGCGACGGTGATGATCCCCACCCTGACGCGGAGCCTCCGCACCCGGAGCGACTGACGATCCCGCAACGGGACAACGCGCGGCGCAAGGGCGTGCGCGAGCGCACCAACGTGGCCCCCGGTGCTGCCACCCTCCATTCCAGGTTCCTTTTCTTGGTCAACCGGGATCTGACCCTCTCGGGTCGACGTCGGGCTCAAGTCGCGCCAGGACGTGCTCGCAGCTGAGCCCTGACACCTACGCGTGCCGGGCTTGCGCATACCGGGTGCGACACTCTGCGGGTGGAAGATGAACTGGCGGCGGCAGTGGGACGGCTTCGAGAGACATTTGCTCGCTACCCACGGCGGGCAGTGCTCGAGGGTTGCCCGCACTGTCGCGGTTCGGTGCCGGTGGACGAGGATCATCTGTTCTCACTGACGATCAGCTTGGGAAACACAGTCGGGACCAGCGACGACGTGAAGAGTCTGCTGCCGTTACTGTTAGAGCGGCTCGTCACCGGAAATGATCTCTACCCGAGTGTTGTCCTGAGCATGCTGGTTCGGGAGGGTTGGCGGACCTGGCCGGCGGCCGAACGGGAGGCCGTCGACGGCTACGTTATGGCGGTCTGGCGGTCGCTGTTGGCGGAGTATCCGCCTCAGGTCGGCTCGTTTGGCGACGCGGCCGGATTCCTTAGCGTGGCCGGCGAGTTCTCCAGCAGTATGGGACCGTTCCTCCATGCTTGGGAAACTATCCGTACCCCAGCAGCAGACCGTCACCTCGCCGACCTGGTGATCGGGTGGGTCGGCGGGGTACAACTGCCCGACGCGGTCTTCACCTGGATGCACCGCAGCATGGTGCGAGATCGGCTGTACGGCGCGTTCGAGCGCGATCACGATGTGTCTTGGGCCGATGACCTGGCACGAGCCTACGACTTCCTTGCCTGGCAGGGCTGAGCTGACCTGTGAAGACGGCCTGCAGGCGAGACAGGTGAGCGCCTGCCAAAGAGGGTATCCGCCGCCTCACCAGGGCAGAAGTCCCCTGACGAGGCATCTGCCCTTCCCTGCGGATCAGAAGGTTAGGGGTTCGAGCCCTCTCGGCCGCGCAGATGCAAGAAGGCCTCTGAGCAGGGATTACCAGCTCAGGTGCCTTCTGCTTTTCTTGATCGTCTCGCTGTCTTGCCAACAGGCTTGGCCCCCGGATGGCTTCCACCGCTCTTGTGATGCCTTCTCTCACGGTGAGCCGGATCGGGCTCGGCTCCCGTGCCGTCGATCGCGGGACTGTCAGGGATGTCTGCTTGAGTCGCTTCAGGAACGAGCGCTGAGCGGTCAGGAAGTGGGAATGCGGCAGTCGGAGCGTCTATGGCACCTTGTGCGGTCCTACGGCATGGGCGAATGGTTCATGGCCGCGTGGGTGGAGGGTCTGGAAGTGTGGGAGGCCGCCCGGTGTCTGGGGGCGTCGGTCGCCGACGTGGACGACGCGGTTGAGTGCACCTGGACGGACATCCTGCGCGGGGGACCTGCCGACGGTGATGCGGGGGTCGTTTGGGCCGGTCGGCTGACGGCGGACTGGACGCAGATCATCCAGGTACGAGGGTTCGACTGCGATCGGGCTCTACGGGAGCTTTCATACGGCGGCCGGGCGCTGTTGATGAGCTGGGACATCAACGGGCCGCGTGATCTTGGATACGTGGTCAACGGTGACTACGTCACGGACTTCAGCGTCACCGTCCCCGGAAAGCGGTGGGGACGCGATCCTTGGGCGCTCGACTCCTACGCCCAAGGATTGCAGCTCGACCTGAACGACTCCGGTTGGGAGAGCGATCCGGAACTGCCTGCGGAGTGGCTGGAGTACTGCGCGTGGGAGGAGGCCCGTTTGGAGAACGGGCAGGAGGACTACGGGGATGACATCCCCGACGGGTGGGAGCACTTCATCGGGCTCGCTGTCAACGGGTACAGCCCGCCCCTGGCGACCTGCCTCACCTCAGCCCTGGCGCTCGTCGGCAGGGTGACGGGCAGGGAGATCGACCGGGAGTGGATGGACGGGACCCACACCCGCTACGTGATCCGCGATCAGCGCAACGGCTGAGGAGTGTCCCGGTTCGTGGTGCTCGCTGCCGTGGTGGCCCAACTCTCGGGGCATGTTGTTCGCCCAGGTCAGGGGTGATGCGGACGCTCCTTCGCATGAGCTGAAGGTGGTCCGGTGCAGGTGAAAATCGGGTGACATTTCGCCTCACCTACCGGAATGCTGGGCTTGGGCGATGAATTTTGTCGGTGGTGTCCGTCAGTCTTTGCGTGACCACAACCTCCTGTGAGACCTCCGGCTGGAACGCCAGCAACGACGACGTCATGTCCGACGACCCTGATCGAGGTTCCGTGTCCCGCACACAGCTTGACTTACCTGCCAAGCCCGCAGCCACCGTTTCGGAGCGCACCCCGCCCGTGATCGGGCTGCTGGTGCTCGCCACGTTCGTTGTCATCCTCAACGAAACGATCATGATCAACGCGATCCCACGGCTGATGGGCGCGTTGCGCATCACCGAGCAGACCGCGCAGTGGCTCTCGACCGCCTTCATGCTGACCATGGCCGCTGTCATCCCGATCACCGGATGGTTCCTGCAGCGGGTGTCCACCCGCCGCGCTTACAGCACCGCGATGGGTCTGTTCCTGCTCGGTACGGCGTTGGCCGCCATCGCGCCGACGTTCGAGGTGCTGCTGGGCGCCCGCATCATCCAGGCGTCCGGGACGGCGGTGATGATGCCGCTGCTGATGACCACGCTGATGCAGGTGGTGCCCGAGGCGGGCCGGGGCCGGGTGATGGGCAACGTCATGCTGGCCATCTCGGTCGCGCCCGCGATGGGTCCGACGGTCTCGGGGGTCATCCTCCAATTCGGGTCCTGGCGGCTGCTGTTCGCCGTGGTGTTCCCCATCGCCGCCGTGATCACCTGGCGCGGACTGAAGCAGCTCGAGAACATCGGGGAGCCCCAGTTCAGCACCATCGACTGGTTGAGCGTGGTGACCGCCGCCATCGGCTTCGGCGGTCTGGTCTACGGGCTCAGCCGGTTCGAGGGCGGTGACGTCCGCGTCGCCGTCGCGATCGTGGCGGTCGGCCTGCTGGCCATCGCCGTCTTCGTCGTCCGCCAGCTGTCGTTGCAGAAGCGCGGCGCGCCGCTGATGGACCTGCGTACCCTGCGCCACCGCACCTACACGGTCGCGCTGATCCTGATGTCGGTGGCCTGCATGGCGATGCTCGGCTCGATGATCCTGCTGCCGCTGTACCTGCAGAACATCCGAGGGCTCAGCGCCCTGCAGACCGGACTCATCGTGATGCCGGGCGGCCTCGCGATGGGGCTGCTCGGTCCGACCGTCGGCCGCCTGTTCGACCGGTTCGGCGGTCGGCTTCTGGTCATCCCCGGCGCGATCGGGATCACGCTCGCGCTCGTCGGCTTCACCCAGGTCACGATGACCATGCCGTTCTGGCAGCTCCTTGGTCTGCACGCCCTGCTGATGGTGAGTCTGGCCGCGACCTTCACCCCGGTGTTCACCCTCGGGCTCGGCGCGGTTCCACCGTCGCTCTACTCTCACGGCAGCTCGATCCTGAGCACCCTGCAACAGGTCGCCTCGGCCATCGGCACCGCGCTCATGATCACCGTGATGAGCGCGCGAGCCGATGCCCTGAGATCCGCGGGGGCCACGGAGGTGCTCGCCAACCTCGACGGCATGCGGCTGGCCTTCATCATCGGCGCGGCGCTGTCCGTGATCGTGATCGTCACCGCCCTGCTCCTACCGGCCCGAGCGGGCAGCGCCGGTGAGGTCGAGAGCGTCGCCGAGGTCCAGGAGGAACCCGAGCCGGTAAAACCGGTGTGACGGCGGCTGCCGACAGGCGGAAGTGCGAGTTCGGGGGGCGAGATTGATGGTGGCGGGGATGCCGCGGCGGGTCATGGTGATCCGGCCGGAGGCGAGCAGGCGGGGGGAGCGCTCACCGTGGCGAGCCGCCGACGCGTAGGCGGGCTCAGGCCGGGCGCGGGGCGCGGCGATCCCTGCGCTGGGCGAGCTCTTCCTCGTCCACCAGGGTGAGCATCGGCTTGCCCGGCTCGCACAGCATCGTGACGGTGAACCGCAGTGGGACGTCGTCGCGGTTGTTGCCGTCCTGGTAGTGGATGACGTCGCCGCCCGATTCCCAGAAAGCCTCCCCGGCGCGTACGACCCGCTCCGGCTCGCCTTCCAGCTCGAACAGCATCTCGCCTTCCAGCACGTAGCCGAACGCGGGCCCGGAGTGGCGGTGCGGCGGCGTGCCGGGGTCGCCGGGCGGGAACTCGATCACCACGGTCATCACGTGCACGCCCTGCGGGATGAAGGGCGGTTCGGCCTCCTGCAGCACGGTCAGCGCCGTCTGCCACGCGGTCGATCTCGGCGTGGCTCCAGTGGTTGCCGGGTCGTTGTCTGACATGGGAATGACCTCTCGTACCTAGGGATGACAGAGTCGGGGCGGGGTGCGCTACCTGCCCACGGCGGTGGGGTCGGACCAGTCGCGGTAGCGGATCTGGCCGAGGGTGGCGCCGTCACCCGGCACCAGCGTCCGCTCGCCCAGCTCGCTTCCGAAGTAGTGCGCGTGCGGATCGGTGACCACCTGACGCGGATCGCCCCAACCGGCCAGCACGTCGCGGAAGAACTCGTCCATTCGGAACCGCTCGGGTCCGGCGACCTCGACCCGGCCGTTCAACGGCGAGCCCACCGCGACCCTGCCGACCGCCTGCGCGACCTCGTCGCCCGCGATGGGCTGGAAGAGCACGGGCGCGATCCGCACCGTGTCGCCGTCCGTCGCCTCGTCGGCGATGCTCCGGACGAACTCGAAGAACTGGGTCGCGTGCACGAGCGAGAACGGGATCGACGACTTCTGGATCAGCTGCTCCTGGGCTATCTTCGCCTGGAAGTAGCCGTTCTCGGACAGTCGCTCCGTGCCCACCACCGACAGCGCGACGTGGTGACCGACGCCGGCCGCCGCCTCCGCGGCCAGCAGGTTGCCGGTGGAGGTCTCGAAGAACTCCAGCACCGCGGCGGGCTCGAACGACGGCGAGTTCGACACGTCGATCACCACCTGCGTGCCCACCATCACCTCCGCCAGCCCTTCGCCGGTGAGGGTGTTGACGCCGGTGCTCGGCGCCGCCGCCACCGCCTGGTGACCGTGTTCACCCAGCTTCGTCACCAGCTTCGACCCGATCAGGCCGGTCCCGCCGACTACGACGATCTTCATGGCACACCTTTCCTGTCGGCCGGGGCACCCATGTGCCAGCCGGTCGCCAGCTAAGACAGGGCAGCCTCCGGACTTGTGACAGCTGCCGCGAAACTCTTTTCCAGGCCGCAGACGAGACTGTCGACGATCCGGATCTGCACTCTGAACGTACCCACTGACCTGCGACAGGATGAGTCGGCGGCCCGGCAGGTCATCCAACCCGCGGGGGCTTTATCGCTCGTTTCTGAGAACGAGAATCTCGCGAACATTGCAGTTGATCATGAAATGCGAGGGGTGCCGGGGGCGTCTCGCCGCCCGGCACCCCTCGTGTGCCCGTCAGGAGGGCTCGCCGGACTCCGTGCCGACGGGCGATTCAGGCCGGCGGTTCAGGCCTTCCGGTAGGTGCGGGATCGCCCGTACGGACGAAATCCGATGCTCCGGTACAGCACCTGCGGAATCGGATAGGCGGCGTCGCCTCGCGGACAGACGACCGCGCGCTCCCCGCCCGCCTCGGCCAGCGCGTGCAGGGCGGCGAGGCACACGGCCCGCGCCAGCCCGAGCCGCCGGAATTCCGGGTCGGTTCCGACCGGCTCGATGAGCCCGACCCGATTGACGTCGTCGTACCAGACAAGGCAGTTGGCGGCGAAGCGCCCATCGGGAGCTTCGACAACCCAGTCCAGGTCGGTCCGGTAGGGCCACGCCGCCATGATCGAACTGTAGGACTCCGGCGTCACCCGGGAGGGATTCCACGCCGCCCGATGCACCGCCACCCGCCGATCCAGGTCCTCGGATCCCCGGACGGCCCGTACCGTGAACCCTTGCGGCACCACCGGCTTCTGCAGGTCATCGAGCTCGTGCTCGTGGTAGGCGAAGAAGGGCGCCTCGTCGTCCAACGCCTCGTACCCGCGCCGCAGGAGCGCCTTGCGGACATCGCCCTGCGCGTCCAGCGGGTTGATTTCACGGGTCCTACTGCCGGCCAGCCCGTCGAACCAGTCCAGGACCTCCTCCAGCAGTCCGGGATGCTCCGGATCGACCTGTAGCCTCAGATCGTCGGGAAGCTGCGCCCAGGCCCAGGCGACCACCCTTCCGCCGGACTCCCACAGCGCGATCGGCCAGTCGACCTGTGCTGCGGGGAACATGAATCTTCCCCAGGCGAGATCCCCGACGTGATGTGGGCCGCTGGTGGACCAGACGCGCTGGGCCAGCTCCTGCATCGCCCGCAGATCGTCGGCACCGCCGTACTTCCGCATGGAAACCGTCATGTCGAATCATCCTTCCAGGGCGGCCGATCATCCTTCGCTCGCCGGACCGGCCCGCGCGGATGGCCGGTGTCTGATCCGGCAGGGGATTGAACTTTTGCCGCATATGTACTTTTCGCTGTTTTCATTGGATATTTTTCCGGGAACTCCGAGGACCACATGTGAAGGGAGGCGATCCTCATGGGTCACGGTCTCGACTACAGAAGTGCCGAATCGCTGGACAGAAGCGAGCAGGAATTGACCGAAGCCGAGCGTGAGCGGCTGAAGGAAATTCTGGACGCGAAAAAAGCCCGGACGGCGGCGACTGAGAAGTAGACCAACAAGGCGTACGGCCGGGGTCAATCCATGCCCATCATCTCTTTCCAATCCAGGTAGTGGCAAGGAGGAGGAAAAGGGCGCCGGATGCGGAGATCGCCAGGTGAGAGAAATCGGATGAGCGGGCCGCCGTCCGGGGTTGAGCGTGTGGTACCGCTGCCGGAGGCCGCGAGGCGGGTGATGGCGGCGCTGGGGGAACTGGGCCTGGAGCCCGTGCTGACGGACCTGGGCCGGGGCCACGATCCGACCGCCTGGGCGTGCCGTCTGCTCACCCGCGACGGGGACATGCCGGCTGCGGCCCTGGGGATGGGCAAGGGACAGCGCGAGGAGGCCCGCGTGGGAGCGCTGTTCGAGGCGCTTGAGCACTATCTGACCGGCCCGGCCCTGTTCGATCCCACAGCCGTCGAGCTGGTGGAGGCGGCCGAGATCGCGGCAGGGCCGCTGCGACACGAGGCCTGCATGACGCCGCTGGCGCGGACCCCCTCCGAGCGTGTGGCGTGCCGGCGTTATCGCTCCCTGGAAGGAGGACGTGGGACACCGGTGCCGCTGTTCCTGTCGGCCCCCTGGTATGTGGAGACCCATGCCGCCCCGCTGCGCGAGCGGGCGGGAGACGTCTGCGACTACGCCCACCTGATGCGCTACAGCTGCAACAGCGGCTCGGCCGTCGGCGTCACCGAGGACGAGGCGCTGTTGCACGCGCTCAACGAGACCATCGAACGCGACGCGCTGTCCCTGCTTCTGGTGCGGGCCTTCCTGGGCACGGCCGACTTCTGTCCCACCGTGATCGACTCGGCGACTCTGCCGGTCGAGCTGGAGCGCGTACACGCGGCGACCGAGCAGCTCATCGGCTCGCGGGTGTATCTGCTGGACATCGCCAGCGACGTGGGAGTGCCCACCATGCTCGCCTACAGCGCCCCAGCCTTCCGCGGGCCGCACCGGCGTGGCGTGGGCACCTCGCTCAGCCCCGCCTACGCCGCCTGGCGGGCGCTCACCGAACTCCTGCAGAGCACCCTGGGGGAAACCCTGCCGTGGTCGGACGCCTCACGCCGCGGTGAGCCGGCCGGCCTCGCCGGCTATCCCGAGCTGTACGCATGCGGGCGCTTCGACCTCACCGGGCACCTGCGAGGTGCTCGCACGGTTCCCTTCCCATCGGCCCGCGGGGCGCCGGGGCACCCCCGTCGCCAACTGCGCGAGCTGTGCGCCCTCCTGGCCGCGCGCGGCTACACGCCTTACCGGCGGACGGTGGCCGCGGTCGCCGGGGAGATCACCGCGGTGCACGTCGTCGTGCCCGGCCTGGAACGCTTCATGCTGATCACGGACGGCAATCTGGTCCTGCCCGGCCTCCGTGGATGGGCCGCCGCGGGAGACCGCGGTTTCCCGGGGTGACTTTTCCAACGCCTCCCTCTTCGGCGGTCCGGCCACGCCGAGCCGTACTGCCTGATGATGCCGGAGGTTTGACCTGCGTATACGTGAATGTGCGTGTTTTCTGGTTAATCAGGCATTTATTTAAAGTTTCCTTGTTCCTTTCGGCTGTCGGGCGCTCGCATGATGGTCCTATGGGAAGGACCCGTCGAAAACGGAGCTCTGACCCCAAGGCCTCGGTGGCGGTGGGGATCTTGTTCTTGGCCTTGGCGATCTTGCTTCTCCTGCTGGTGAAGGAAATGCCGCTCCCGAAATGGGAGGAAAAGCTTAAGGTTCTGAACATCGCCCAGGTCCTGGCCACGGTGGCCGGCGTCATAGGAGTGGCGAACGGATTGGTGCAGCTGTCGTCCTGGTGGCGAAAGTCAAACAAACCGTCGGCCGCTCCCGCCCCTGCCGACATCGACAAGGCCAAGGACGTCCTCGCGGGCCTGGTGACCGATCAGTGGAGAGATGAAACGGTCCTGTGGTCGATCGGACATCCCGAGCCCATTCCGGTCCCGTGGCGATCGACCGAACACGAAGAACTGACGGACCGTCCACGGCTGATCGCCAAGGGGGTCCTGAGCTTTCCCAGCCTGAACGACCACATCGCCAACATGGCCAACGACTTCCGCGCACTGCAATCTCGGCGCCTTGTCATCATCGGCGGCCCTGGAACGGGAAAGACGACCTTGGCCGTGCAGCTGCTCATGGAACTTCTGAGAACGCGACTTCCCGGTGAGCCCGTCCCGGTGCTGCTGTCCGCGGCACGCTGGGACACGGAAATCCACCCCCGATTACACGACTGGCTGGCGGAATGCCTCGGCATGGACTATCCCGCACTGCATGCCGAGGAGACCGGCCCGGACGCCACGAGAACACTGGCGACCCGCGGTGAGGTACTGCCCGTTCTGGACGGGCTGGACGAGCTGCCCGGCGAGGCCAGAGCCGGCATTCTCGCGGCGCTGAACCGATCGATGCACGACCGCGATCAGCTGATCCTTACCTGCCGTACGGCCCAGTTCGCGGAGTCCGTCGAAGCGGTCGGTGACGTTCTCGCCGCGGCGGCGGTCATCGAGCCCTCCCCGCTTTCCACCGGAGCGGCGGCCGACTATCTGCAGGCGTGCCTTCCCGCCCGACCTCACCACACCTGGCCTCGCGTCCTGGACGCGCTACGGCAGGGCACCGCTCCCGCCCTCGCCGAGGTCGGGGCGACACCCCTCGGGCTCTGGCTGATCCGCGCCGCCTACATCGTCCCCCGGCAGGACCCGAGTCCGCTGCTGGACCTTGGGCAGGGTGATCCCGCCATCCTGAACGATCACCTGTGCGACCAGCTCATCCCCGCTCTCGTCAGCTCGCGGCCTCCCGCCGACGACCCGGCCGAACTCTTTCGGCCCCGCCATGCCTGGGATCCCGAACAGGTACGCCACTGGCTGACCTACCTGTCCCAGCTGCTCGACAGGGACAGCCACGATGTGGCCTGGTGGCGTCTGGCGCGGTACACCCCGACACGTTCGGTCCGCCTGGTGGTCAGCATTTCGTGCGGACTCGTGGTGGGGGTGACGATCGGTCTCCTGACGAGGCTGCCCGTGGCCGGAGCGGTGACCGGCCTCATGACCGCGCTCGCCGTCATGATCATGAGCAGGTCGTGGTTCACCGAACTGCCCGGTTACGCTGACTTCCAGTTTCGTGGAAGGCTCTCGTTCCTCGTCCGCTCCCTGCGGGACGGGCTGATCGTCGGGCTCCTGGGCGCACTCGTGGGCTTGCTCATGAGTCATGGTCAGGCCAGTAGCGCGCTCATGGTCGGGCTGTTGTCCGGGCTCGCGTTCGTGTTCACGATCGGCCTGATCCGGTGGGTGGAGTATCCCACCAATACGACCACGGCCCGATCGCCGCGCTCGACCTGGCAGGCTGACAGAAACCTCACCCTCCTGCGGGCACTCAGCGGTCTGGTGATCGGACTCATGGGGGGAGTCATCGCCCTGAAGGCTGGAATAAGCGCGACGACCGCTCTCGTGGGCGGGCTTCTGCTGGGACTCGTGTTCGGGCTCATGCTGGGGAGGCATCACGCCTGGCTCGCCTACAAGTTGATGATTCCCCGTCTGGCCACCAAGGGGCGACTGCCGTTGCGGGCCATGCGTTTCCTGGATGACGCGCACCGCTTGGGCCTGTTGCGAACCGAGGGGCCTTTCTATCAGTTCCGGCACTTCGAACTCCAGACGCACCTTTCCCGGCAGCGTCACGCGGAACTCGACGGCGACGGGCGCAAGACTCCCCCTGGTCAGCACGGTTTCGACGATGAATCGTTCTCCTGCGACAGCCGAAGGGAACCACCGGAGGTGAGAGCGTAGATTTCTTATGGGCGAGTCCGGTGATGTGATTCAGTGCAGATGTGACCGCTTGGTGCTGAATCCATTTCTGCCTTATGAAAAGGTGAGAGCATCGCCGGCTCGCGGCATCCCTCGGGAAATCTCCTCTTTGAGTGATTTTCATAATACGAGATATTTATCGGCGTACATAAATGGTACGACAGGCGTAGAGACGTCAGAAGCGCCTTGGGTCTTGCGGGCGCGGCTTGGTTGAGCCGGCCTGGTCAGACTCTGAAAGGACTCGCCATGACCGAACTCGGCCTTCCACGGCCTCCGACCCGCGATCTGTGCGGGACCATGCTTGTGCACCGCAGGCTGCTCAACGAGAGCATGACCTACCGCGCCCGGCGTGCGGTGATCGAGAACCGGGCGCTGCAGTACGAGCGGGGACGGCAAGCCCCCGGGCGGACCGAGGTGGTCGCCATCCCGGTCGTCGTCCACGTGGTCCACAACCGGACCGCCCCGGAGCAGAACATCGGGGAGGAGCAGATTCACAGCCAGATCGTCGTCCTCAACCAGGACTTCCGGGCGGCCAATCCCGACGTGGTCAAGGTGCCGGAGGTGTGGAAGCCGCTGGTGGCGGACGCCCAGGTCGAGTTCCGTCTCGCCACGCTGGACCCGAACGGCAGGCCGACGAGCGGAATCATCAGGATCGCCACCGACGAGGGCGACTTCACCTGGGACGACGCCGTGAAGGCGCGCGCCACCGGCGGTTCCGACCCCTGGCCGAGCGACCAGTACCTCAACCTGTGGGTCTGTCAGCTTCGAGGAGGTCTCCTCGGCTACGCCCAGTTTCCCGGCGGGCCGCCGCAGACCGACGGCGTCGTCATCCTCCACTCCGCCTTCGGGACGACCGGTACGGCGGCGCCCCCCTTCGGCGGCGGCCGTACCGCGACCCACGAGATCGGCCACTGGCTGAACCTCTACCACATCTGGGGCGACGACGACGGTGCGTGCACCAGCGACGACAAGGTCGACGACACGCCCAACCAGGCCGACGCGAACCACGGAACCCCGAATTTCCCTCGCACCACATGCGATAACGGGCCAAACGGGGACATGTTTATGAATTACATGGATTACACCGATGACGAGGCCATGTTCCTCTTCACCCAGGGCCAGGCCACCCGGATGAACGCCTGCCTTGAGGGCGAGCGGGCCTCCTTCCTCGTCGCGCCGTCGGATCGCGTGCCCCTCGCGGCGGCCGCACCCGCCGGTACGGCGATGCCCGAAGCGCTGCAGCCCAGCTCCAACGGCGACGTGGAGCGGCTCCTGCACGACAGCGAGCGGCTGACCTCTGAGGTTCTCGACGACATTCGCGCCGCGCTCGGCATGGTCAGCGCCCACCCGGGCGGATGAACGGGAACATCGGGAGATCCGAGGGAGGTCGCCGGTGAGCGAGACGCCGCCGGACATCGTCGGTGTATGGCTCCATTCCTACGAGGAGGACACCGAGAGCACGGCGTTCTACCGCCCACAGCACTACCCGTTCCGTCCTTCCCGGCGACCGCGGCGAGGTTTGGAGTTCCGCGCGGACGGAACGTTCGTCGAACTTCTTCCCGGCCCGGCCGACCGCCCACGGGAGGTGACAGGCCGCTGGCAGCGTCAGGAGGACGGCCGGGTGCGCATCTCATTTCCCGAGGGAGGCCGCGCGCCGTACGAGCTCTCTTACGCGGACGGCGTGCTCAGGATCGCGAAATGACCGGGCGGACGGCCTGCCGCGGGTGTCAGGGATTCGGAGCGTGATGTGACGTGAACATATCTGAGGAAGTCCAGGAAAAAGTCTTGGACAACGCCCAGGCCGCCGCCGAACGGTATCGCCGGAGCACCGCGGAACGCGATGAGGTGCACCGCAGGCAGGAGCAGGGGGAGGCCTTCCCCGACTCGCCGGAGCTGCTCGCGGCCCGCGCCGCCCGCCTCATACAGCGTCAGGGGGTGCCGGTCGAGGCGGTGATGGAGGCCACGCGGGCCACGGCCCTGGATCGGCCCTCGATGCACGAACGCATCCTGGGGGTGGCCAAGGAACTGCAGGCATGGAGCTTCCTGCCGCGCGGAGCCCGTGCGGCGCGGACCGTCGCCAGGATCTCGGTGAGTGAGAACGGCCGCGAGTTGCCGATCGGCACCGGCTTCCTGGTCTCGCCGAGACTCCTGCTGACCAACCACCACGTGTTCCCCCGCATCGGGGCCGTACGGCAGGCCTTCGTGGAGTTCGACGCCCAGACCACCATTGACAACACGCCTGAGCTGGCCAAGCGGTTCACCCTGGACCCGGACGCCTTCTTCGTCGCCGACCAGGACCTTGACTTCGCCCTGGTCCTGGTGAGCGCCGACGTGTCCGGCAGGCCGGTGGGGGAGACATTCGGCTGGAACAGGCTCAGTGTCCAGCTCGGCAAGCTGGTCCTCGGGGAACCGGTCAACATCATCGGTCACCCCAGCGGCCGGTTGAAGGAGATATCCATCCGCGAGAACAGGCTGGAGGTTCGGCTGGACAACTTCCTTCAGTACCAGACCGACACCGAGCCGGGCAGCTCCGGCTCCCCCGTGTACAACGACCAGTGGGAGGTCACCGCACTGCACCACGGCGGTGTACCCAGAACCAACGACCAAGGCCAGATTCTGCGGCGAGACGGCCAGATCTGGCAGTCCGGTGACGGTGACGACGCCATCGACTGGGTCTCCAACGAGGGCGTCCGTATCAGCGCCATCCTCAAGCATCTGGCCACGCTGCCGCTCGACGAGACCCGCAAGGGCTTCCTGGCCGAGATGGGTCCGGAGTCGGGATTCCACGACGGCGTCGGCCCGCAGCCGGCCGTCGCGGAGTCGGTCGTGGCTCCGGCCGCTGCGGAGTCGGTCACGGCTCCGGTCGCCACGCGTCTGGTTGACGGCTCATCCGATGGGGACTCCACGCGCCTGGCTCGCGGACCATCCGATGAGAACACGGTCCGCCCAGGAGCCGGGCTCTCCCCCGCGGTCGCTGCCCGAACCGGTCTGACCGCCAACCCGATGGCGTTTGGCGGCACTCTGCACCTGGTCTTCCTGCACGGCCGAGGCCAGCAGAGAAAGGCCCCCGAACACCTGCGCCGGTACTGGGTCGCGGGGCTGAACTGCGGGCTCACGCGTGCCGGGCTGCCCACGATCGAACCGGGCGACGTCTACTTCCCCTTCTACGGAGACCTGCTCGCCGAAGCCATGCAGACGTCCAGAGTCGTTCCGCACTCGCATAAGGAGATCGTCGCTGACCCGACCACGGCGGCAACTCCGATCTCCGGCACCACGCGGCGGCTGTACGAGCAGATGATCACGGAGGCCGCGACTCGCGCGGGCATGCCCGCCGCGCGGCCGGTCACCGAGGAGGGACTGGCAGATGTCGTCCACCAGGGACTGAGCTGGCTGGCCGCCGTTACCGATCTGGACCGCCTGGCCATTGCCGCGATCTTCGCAGACGTCGCGGCCTACCTCGACGACCGGCAGGTCAGGGAGGCGACCCTGGACTGCGTTCTGCAGACGATGCCGCATACCGGCCGGGTGGTGCTGGTCAGCCACAGCCTGGGCACGGTCGTCGCGGTGGACCTGCTCACCCGCCTCGACCCGAAGACGGACGTCGAACTGCTTGTCACCGTCGGAAGCCCGCTCGGCCTGGACAGCATCTACCGGCGATTGCTCACCGGCGGTCCAGAACGCCCCGAGCGGGTGGCCCACTGGCTCAACGCGTGGTGCCCGACCGACCCGGTCACCATCGGCTGCCCACTCGGTGACGACTGGCACGGAGAACTGCTCGAAACCTCGGTCACCAATCCCGCCGAGCGGGTGCACAACGCTGAGGAGTACCTCACTCACCCCGAGGTCGCCAGTGAGATCGGTGACGTGCTCACCGGCCGGAAGCACCAGGATCTACCGGGGCGGCCAGGACGGCCGGGCTCCGTCCTGTGACCCGACCGTCCTGCACCGCCCATGCCCTGGTGATCTGGGGACGGGTTGACCTCGCTTGAATTCGGGTCGTGTAATTCGCGGCAGGCTCCGCATGTCCTCAGACGGAATGCGGAGTCCTCGCCAGTTTCTCGGCCAGCTCCACCGCTGCTTCGATCGCCTCGGCCTTGGCCTTCCCTCTCAGCTTCCGAGGGATGGTGAAGAACAGACGAGATCCGTCCCGCAGGGTGACTTTGATGGCCTGTCGCTCGTCGGTGAACATTTGCGGTCACCTGCCTAAACCATATGTGCTGCTCTCGGCATTAGAACATGAATGTCAGATTTAGCCCAGACCCAGGTGTCGCCATATCTCCGGACCGCCCAGGAGGGACGCGCGGGTCGGAACAGGCCAAAGCCGCCGAGACAGTGATCTCACTCTGCGGTTGGGCCGGTCTGGTCCTCGCCGGTGTCGCGGGCGGAACGCCTGGATTTCACCTCGATGCCCCATCGGTGGCGGAGCCACTCCACCCCGACGCAGAAGCTGACGATGGACGGCAGGGTGTAGAACGCCGAGCCCCACCCCTGCGACTGGTGGATGTTCACCGCGGCGAGGGCCAGGAGGGAACCGAGCGGCCACCAGGTGCGGTGGTTGGAGGCCAGAACCCAGCGTACGGCCCTCAGCGGCAGCGCGCCGAGGGCGTACAGGCGCATCCGCGCGGTGTCGTGGCCCAGGCCGTCGCGGGCGAGGTGAGGGGACGCCTCGACGGCGGCGCGCCGGTTCTCGGGCCGCCGCTGCCGGGCACGGCCGTCGGCGCGCGGCGCGAAGGAGCGGGGTTTCCGCGCGAGCGGGGGGCGGTCGGAGGCGGGACCGGGGAGGGTGAAGAAGGCGGCGACGATGGTGAAGCCGCCGCAGAACAGGGAGGTCCCGCCGAAGGCGAGGCTGCCCGCGAGGTCACCGGAGTCCACCCAGGTGTAGACGCTGAAGGCGAGGAAGAAGAAGGTGACGATGGTGGCGAAGGCGATCACGGTGCCCCGGGCGCCGTCGCCGATCTCGGGGCTGTCCGCGCTGTCGAAGCCGGTGTGCGCCATCATGCCGAACGGGTCGTCGATCATCGATCGGCCAGCGGATCGATGGGCGGGAACAGGTCCAGATCGAAGCGGGTGGTGGAGGTGAGACCGATCTTCGACGGTGGTTCAGTCACCGGCTTCCCTCATCCTTCTCCCCCGTATCGATACCGATGTCTTGAAGGTTCTTCGAGGGGTGTGTCGTGTCCCCTCGCCATGGGGTCATTTCCAGTGGAAATGGTGTGCGGCACCACCGTCTCACACGATCACAGGTCTTTGACCTGAATTCACCGCTTGGCCAGGCTGGGGCACCGTCTGCCCTTCCCGGCGGATCGGACAGCGGGCCCGTGATGTGAGAAAACCGTCGTTTGGTCGGTGCCTGTTGATACTCGCCGTCGCGGTCGCCGGAAAACGGCGACGGGCCCCGGCTTCGCGAGCGTGACGAGAGGGGCGTACCGGTCCTCGTCGGCGCCGGCCACCTGGTGGCGGCCGCCGCGCAACCGGGCCGTCCCATCGGGCAGGTGGCCGGCCGGTTGGCGGCGCTGGGATTTCTCGTGCCTGCCGGGTTGACCGGGATGGGCGCCGCCGAACGGCTGGGACAGGGCGTTGACCAGATCGCCCGCCGTCTGAGCGATCTCGGGTTTCGGGTGCCGGACGCGACAGGAGAGGCCGAACGGGATGATCTGGCCATCGTAAGCGTGGAGTTCGCCGGTTCGTCGTCCTGGCTGCCCATGGAATGGCGGGTGGACTCCCATCACGTGATCAAGGTCGCCGGTGAGACGAACCGTTCTGTGGGGGAGGTGGCCAGGCGGCTGTCGACGCTCGGGTTCAGGGTCTCCGAAGAGCTTTCGCAGGCGGGAGACACCCAGCCGGGTGACCGTCTGATGGTCACCCGCGAGCTGACAGGAAATCCACCTTTCCTCCCTCAGTGGGATGCGGATGATCTTTTGGTGCCTGTGCCCGTTGGCCATGTCGTGGCCGTGGCCATGAAGCTGGACCGCTCGATCGATCAGGTCGCACGGCGTCTCGCGCAGCTCGGATTCCTGGTGTCGCCGGCCCTCTTCGCCGTGGGGTCCCCGGAACCCGGCGACCGCGTGCTCACCAGCCGTGACCTCACCGGTGAGTGGCCCTGGCTGGAGAGCCGGACGGTTCCCCTGGGACATCTGGTCACGGCGGCCCAGCGATCGGGGCGGACGCTGGAGGAGACGGCCGAACGTCTGGAGACACTCGGGTTCGCGGTTCCTCCCCTGCCGGGCAGACCCGTTGACGTCAACGATCTGATTCTCATCAGCCGCGAACTCGCTGTTCTTCCACCCCCGGACACGCTGCATGTCCGGCGTTCGAGCAAGCGTGGCTGGTGGTTGGAGGAGGCCGCGGTGCCGATCTGGAACGTGGTGACAGGGGCGGCTCTGACCAATATGACTGTTCCACAGGTTGTGGACAGTCTGCGGTCACTCGGCTTCGACGTACCTGAGATTCCTCATCCATTTGATATTTCAGGATTTTCGTCTGCGACTTCATGAGAGCTGACTGCGAATTCCTGATCCCCTTTGTCGTGGCTCACTCACGGCGATGAAGTCATGATCGATACCGGCTTGCTCAGCCGTACCTCCTCCTCTACGTACCCCAGCGCCTGGTAGAAGCTCCTGGCGCGGGCATTGGCCGCGCCCGTCTCCAACGTGATGCGCCGCAGACCACAGTCGCGCGCCCAGGACTCGGCGGCATCCACCAGAGCGCGTCCAACACCCATGCGTTCCACCTCGGCGGAGACGACGAGCTCACCGATGCAGGCGTCGACGTGGCCGGTGAAGTGCCGACGGGTGGTCACGGTGACAAAGCCTGTGACACGGCCATCGCGAACCGCCACGAACACCGCGTGACCGTCGTCGCCCTGGTCCAGGGAATCGGTGACCCAGCCGCGCACGGCGACGGCATCGGCATCTCGCCAGAGCGCGACTCCCTCGGTCAGACGCGGGGCCAGCGTGACGACGGCATCGCGGTCCTCGGCTCAGTAGGGCCGGATCACGATGGGGGCCTGTCCACCACTCATGATCCGCAGTCTGGCATCGGACCCCCTCGTGAAAAAACAGCCAGCGGTTCGGAGGTCTCCCCGAGAACCCCGGAAGCGGGTTCGGGAGACAGCTTGTTGACCAACCCATTTCCCATGAAGGAGGGCCGTTGACCGTTGAGACGGCCGAACTCGACGACGCGGAGCTGATACGGCGATCGGCTGACGATCCCGGGCAGTTCGCCGCGCTCTTCGACCGCTACGCCCGGCAGATCCACCTGTACGTCGCGCGACGGCTCGGCACCCAGGCCGCCGACGACATCGTCGCGGAGACGTTCCTGGCGGCCTTCCGCCGCAGGAACACCTATGACCACGCGTTCCCGCTGGCCAGGCCCTGGCTGTACGGCATCGCAGGCACGCTCGTGGCCAGGCACAAACGGCAGGAGGAACGCCTGTTGCGCGCGCTGAGCCGTACCGGAGTGGACCCGCTGCCCGAGTCGATGGCGGACACCGTCGTGCGGCGGGTCACCGCGCAGGGCAGGGAGCGCGAGCTGGCGGGGGCGCTGGCGGCACTGTCCCACGGCGACCGTGAGGTGCTGCTGCTGGTGGCCTGGGAGGACCTGAGCTACGAGGAAGTCGCACGAGCGCTGGGCATCCCGCTGGGAACCGTCCGATCCCGGCTGCATCGCGCGCGCAAGAAGGCACGTGCCGTACTGGAGGAGGAATGATGCTCAAGGAGTTTCGCCGGAACACTCCGGCGATGACACAGAAGGCCGAGGACGCGGCGCGCGCCAGGCTGCTGGCGGCGATGCGCGAGCCCACGCCCGAGCCCAAGCGGGCGAGGCCGCGGATGGTCTGGCGGCTGGCACTCGCCGGTGCGCTGGTGGTGACCATCGGCACCGGAGTGATCGTCACCCGGCAGGGGGAGCCGGCCATGACACCGGTGGCCAGCGTGCAGGAGTTGAGTGAGCGGGCCGCCAGAGCCGCCGAGAACGACCCCACACCACCGGCCCGTGCCGGGCAGTGGCTGTACATCAAGGAACTGCAGGCCAAGCCCGTGGGAGGCACCAGCATGGCTGTTGACCTCACCCAGCGGGCCAGTCGGGAACAGTGGACCAGCGTTGACGGCAAGAAGATGGCCTGGCGACAGGAGAACGGCAAACTGCTGATCCAGGGCACCTATCCCGGAATCTCGAGTGCGGATCTGGCGGCGAAGCCGATCACGCCGGAAGGGGTGCTCGAGAAGGTCCGCGCGCCTCTCGTCAAGGAGAAGGTCATCCTGAGCGATGGGCCGATACCTTCTCCCGAGGAGAAGCTCTTCCGGGCCGTTCTCCAGCTGATGGAGGAGCAGGCACTGGTCCCTGAGGTGCGCGCGGCACTGTTTCGCGCGCTCCCGTCCATCCCCGGTGTCACGGTCAAGCAGGATGTGAGGGACGCCGCAGGGCGGCAGGGGGTCGCCTTCGGCTACAGCGGCGACTGGGCGCACTACGACCTCATCCTCGACCCCACCGACTTCCGCTACCTGGGCACCTACGGGTTCACGATGAAGGACAGGACGTTCGAGTACGACGACGTCGGCCGGGTCGACGTCCCGGCGAACACCGTGCTCGTCCTGTCGGCCCAGCTGGAGAAGAAGGTGGTGGACAAGCCCGGAGAGAAGTGACCTCCGGGCTGCGGCGGGCGGTCGTCAGGCCATGGGCCGCCCGCCGTACCCGGCGGCTGGAAGGACCGGCCAAGGGCTCGTGTTCCGGCCGGATCCCCTCGGGAGCAGTCTCACGATGACCGGCAGGAACGGCTGCGCGCCTTCCGTGAGAAGCATCCGGGATTCCGGTTGTCCGACCCGGCCTTCCATCCCAGGATGGGAAAGATGATGTGTTTCCTGCGCAGCAATCACTGGCATCACGGTTTCGCCGTCGCCCGTGGCCCGCAGGCCTCCCCGCACCACACCTCCGCATCCCTCCCGATTCGAGGTCACCGATCCGATGAACCAGGACCAGTGGGGAACCGCCGACCCGATGAACGAGATCGTCGCCGAACAGGCTTTTAACGACCCCGCCTCGCGCTTCGTCGCCCCGCCGGTGTGACGCCATGGACACCCCCATGCCACGCCGTGTCGTCACCGGCCACAACCTCGACGGTGACTCGGTCTTTCTGACCGACGGGCCGCCGCCTGTCTCCCACACCTTGCCGGATGGCGTCGTCTTCCAGGAGATCTGGGCGACCGACGCCACTCCGGCGCCGATCGCGCCCGACGAACCGGAACCCGGTGACCGGCCGCTGAGCGTTCCCCCCGGGCCGCACGGCACGGTCGTCCGGGTGGTCGTGACGCCGCCCGGCGCGATCTCGCCGATGCACCGCACCCGGACCGTCGACTACGGAGTCGTTCTCGACGGCGAGGCCGTACTCGTGCTTTCCGGCTCTGAGCGCACGCTGCGGCCGGGTGACATCTTCATCCAGCGGGGCACCGACCACCGGTGGGAGAACCGCTCGGACGCACCTTGCCGGATCCTGTTCGTTCTTCTCGACGGGGAGTTCACCGACGAACTCGTCGCCAAGCTACCGCCCGATGCGCTCGACACGCTGATGGATGATCCGCCGACGCATTGACATATCGACATATCGAAAGAAAGGGCCGGGAGACCACATGACCTCCCGGCCCCTAGGCTGCCGATAGAAAAGAGGGTGTGGGAATGCCCGTACCCTTCCGATCGGACACGTTATGAACATTCATGGAGTAGTCGACCATTACTGAAGACTTGGCGAGATCCATCGGCGGGTAACGTGGACTTCGGCCTGCTGGATGATCATAAAGACCGGCGGTGAACCGCCGAGCGCTAACGACATTGGGTGTAACCTCTCCGAGGTCGGCAGCCGCCGTGTCCTGGAAATAGACGCAGAAGAAGAGGGAACTCATCCTGTCCAGAAGGGTTGATCAGCTCTTGTTCGATGAGATCATCACCCGTTATGACGACATGCTTGATCGCCTCGCCGATTTCTTCGCGTACACAGTGACGGTTCCCGAGTCAGGCACTCTCACGACTGAAGACGCATTGCTACGTCTCGGATTCACCCCCGCCGCAGTGCGAGATCCCGGCGAGCCACACAGCAGCGAGGGCATTTCGCTCTATCAAGCCGCCACCGGCATCGTCACCCTGGACTGGACCAACCCGAGCCCCGACCGCCAAGAGGTGACCAACCGGCTCGCCGGCGACGGATTCCGGCACTGGTACCTGGCCTTCGACATCGAGGGCAACAGCACCATGTACGTCCGCTATGGAGAAGCCGAAGGATACCTTGAGCATCCCGAGCCGGGCTACATACCCTTCACCCACTGGACAGATCACTTAGGTCCGCTGAGTGCCTACACCGAACTGCTCGTAAGCGCCTATGACAGTGAGGAGGCAGAGGCGGAGGTGGACATCCTCGCGGCATGCCTGGCCGTGATCGAGGTAGAAAGCGGCGTTCGCCTGGGTGAGAAGCTCATAGGCAGCCCTCATTCAGTACTGCCGATCTCCATGTAGAACCAGATACGGTCTCGTGTTCTGACATGCGAGACGATCAATTGGTGGTAGTGCCCCTTCCGACGCGGAATCGGAGCCGGTTCCTGTTCTGCGTCCGTAGGGGCCGGTGCCGAACGAGTTGTGCGATCGGAACACGTCCAGGCCCCGGCCGCGGACTCGTTGTCCGCCCTCGACCGGAAAGGGCAAACGTCGACTCGGCCAGGGCCATCGTAGGCTGCGGGCATGATTCGAGCAGTTGTCTTCGATGTCGGTGAGTGCCTTGTGGACGAGACTCGCGAGTACGGCACCTGGGCGGACTGGCTCGGCGTTCCCCGGCACACCTTCAGCGCCGTCTTCGGCGCGGTGATCGCGCGTGGGCTCGACTACCGGGAGACGTTCCAGGTGTTCCGGCCCGGCTTCGACCTCTACGAGCAGCGCGAGGCTCGCGCCGCCGCCGGGCAGCCGGAGACCTTCGGCGAAGAGGACCTGTACGACGACGTCCGGCCAGCGCTCGCCGCCCTTCGCGCGGACGGCCTGTGGCTCGGCATCGCGGGTAACCAGACCATCCGAGCCGGGCGCATCCTTCGTGAGCTCTTCTCAGCGGACGTCGATCTGATCGGGACTTCCGACGACTGGGGCGCGTCCAAGCCCGACCCCGAATTCTTCAAGCGCGTCGCCGAGGCCGTGCCTTTCGAGCCCGAGGAGATTCTCTACGTGGGCGACCGCCTCGACAACGACGTCCTTCCAGCTTCGGCGGCAGGGATGCACACCGCCCTCATCCGGCGCGGCCCGTGGGGAGTGATCCAGCAGGCTGATCCGGACGCCGAGCGGGTGCCCTCTCTGCGCATCGATTCCCTGGCCGAGCTGCCGGACAGGGTGCGCGCCTTCAACGCTGGAGCGCGATGAGAGTCGTGCGCCACTCATACAGGTGATCGTCGAGCTGAAGGACACAGTCGAGGTCGGCCCACTTCTCCAGGGCTCGCCGTACCTCCCGGATCCGTTCCATACCCGTCGCGTACCAGGTGACGGACAGCTGATCGAGGGCCTCGCTGGCTCGAGCGCACGCGGCTTCCGGGTTTCCTTCGGCGGCTTCGACTGCGGCCAGGTCGCCGAGTACGACGGTGCGCTGTTTCCTGGCCTCGTCGGGCAACTCCTCCAGCACCTGGAGGAGCGTCTGCCTGGCCTGGGGTAGGTGGCCGGCCTTGAGCTGAGTGTTGCCCTTGAAGGAGGCCAGCCGGACTGGCGAGAACCAGTCGAACCACTCCGGCAGCGGCATCTCGCCACTCTCGGCCAGAACATCCTCTGCCCGGCCGATGACGCGCAACGCCTCCCGGGGCTTATCGCATCGTGTCTCGCACTCGGCCTCGACCGCGTACAGCCACGCAGTGAACAGGGCAGGCACGGCGTCCGCGCGGCGTGTGTAAGCACGAGCGGCACGGAGTCGCTCGGCTGCGCTGTCCCTGTCTCCCGCCCAGCCGGGCACGAACGCGGCGTGTCCCAGGATGGCAGCGCCGAGCAGCTGGTCGTCAGCGGTCCCAGCCGCTTGCAGGGCCTCAACGAACTTGGCGTCGGCCTCAGCTGGCTGCCGCAGGTCGAAGAACTCGATGCGGCCCACCAGCAGGAGGGACTCGGCCAGGGCCGCCGCAAGGGTACGGCGGGGCGCGCCGCCCATCTCACTCAGAAGCTGGGTCCCAAATCGGGTGTGCTCCGCCGCTGCGGCACGGATCAGGGGCGGCTGGACACGCCAGTACAGCCGCCTGTGCGCCCTGGTCACAGACGCGTAATCCACTGCGATCGATGCGGGTTGCGTCGTGGTCATCGGAGTTGGCAGCGGCAGCGGTAGCGCGACAGGCGGGACTGCCGCCCCAGGCCGCACCGGTGCGGCCTGACGATCGGGCTGTGCGCCCCAGGGTGGGGTGAACCCGAGCTGCTCGATCGGCAGCCCGAGCGTGTGCTCAAGTAGACGCTGGTGGATGGCGTGCGGCCACGGCGGATTGGCACTCTCCCACCGCCGCACCTGCCGAAGGCTCACCTCAGTGTCGCCCACGCCGAGTTCGGTTCCGCTGCGAGCGAGGGCATCAACCAGAGCCTGCTGTGAAGCGTATCCAGCGTGCTGACGGGCTGCCTTGAGATGGACGTTGCCAGACTCTCGCGGCACGGCGGCCTCCAAGCTTGAACCATCGAAGGACTTCAGGGTACAGAAAAGGCCGACCAAAGGACAGAACACCTCTTGTAAGCCAAGAAACGTCCTCTTTAAGTCCTATCGAAGTCCTATAGATGGCCTTCCAAAGTCCGCCTGATCACCACAGCATTACAACAACGAATCCAGGCATCCATTCGCGGACGGATCTGCCCATGAGTGACCCCGCACGTGTTCTGTGCACTCGGCACAGAAGATCAGGCAGAGCGGCATGGATGCCTGACGCATCTCAACGCCCTGGGCCCTCGCCTAGCTGGCGGAGTGCGCTTCTGGTCTCCCCAACCTCGTAAAGCGGACCTGCCCGACGTTGCAGCCGTCGAGGCAGGCCCTTGATCAGGAAGTAGGTCCTGACCCATGACCAACCCTAGTGTTCCGGTCCTCGACCGGAACACGGCGATCCGCGACGGCTGCGGCTGCTTCGCCGACACCGTCCCCATGCCCATGGGCTGTGCCTTATGCGGGCACGCGCCCTATGCGCACGGCTGCCCCGGCCAGTCCGCCGATCACGAGTACGTGCAGCCGGATGGCGCGCTGATGAAGGCGCGCCTGGAGGTCCGGCGTCGTCTCGGCTCGCAGTGTCTGCCCGCCGTTGAGCCGCCGGTTGGCGTGGCGCCCAGCGAGGTCATCCCCCTGGTTCCCGCGCAGCGCCGCCCCGAGCCGCCCACCCCGCAGGGCCAGCCGCCGACTCCTGCCGAAGAGCCGACCGTTGTCCCCGAGCAGGCTCCGCCCGCCATCCCGGCAGCGCCCGCCGTACGGCCTGTCCGGCCACCGCTGCCCCGGCGGATCCGCCGCCCTGCCTGGCCCGGCACACGCCCCGCCGCAACCAGGCCGACCCGGCGTGACGATGGCCGACGTCCCACGTCCGGTGTTCGTTCGGGCCGCCACGGCCCCGGTGAGGTGGCAGCCACCCCGCCGGTGCCCCGGCCGCCCGTCCTGTACGGCGCGCCCCAGAGACTTCTCCCCCACCACATAAGTCGGACCCGTCCGACGTTCGCGGCGTCGGAACGGGTCCTTGATCGGAAGAAGGTCCGATCCATGGAGAATGGTAAGTCCCCCACCCTTGCCGAGACGATCCCCGGCTGGCGGGTGATGCGCAGTGACGCCGGGCGCCTGTGGGCCACCCGCAACGAGCCCTTCCCCGACGCGGTGACCAAAGGCTCGCTGTACACACCGCCGTTTCGCACCGTGGACGCCGACACCTTCGAGGCGCTCCAGCGCGAGGTCGAACACCAGGAAAGAGCGGCCGAGCAGGGCGGGCAGGTGACGTCATGATCGGGCTGATCGCGTCCCGCGAGCCGGGTCGGCACCGTGACGGGCAGCCGCCCACCGCCGTTCATCGGCGGGTGTGGGACGGCCCGGCCCGTGCCGAGGCCGAACGGCTGGACCGGAAGTGGCCGGACTGGACCGTGCTCTACAGCCTGGGCAACCGCCGCTTCTACGCCGTGGCCGCCTGGCCGAACCCCCGGCCCGTGATGGTCGAGGACGAGACGGCCACGGGCCTGGAGGCCCGGATGTACGAGGCGGAAATGACCAGGAACGCCCAGCCCGTTCCCGCCCCGGCGTCTGCCGTCGCGCTGCAGCACCCCTACCCCTCCCGCCGCTCCCGCCGGAGAGCCGCATGACGACACCGGAGCACAAGGAACAACTCGCCGGGCTGCGGCAGGCCCACCCCGGCTGGAACATCTCCCACGACAACGGCACCGGCGTCCACGTCTGGAGCGCCTTCCGCCGGAAGATCCCCCACCGGCGGGAAAGAGAGGCGGGCATCGACTTCCTGATCAAAGCACCCTCCGCCCAGCGCCTGGACGAAGAGCTGACCCG